>DATGFK010000597.1:0-14449 GCA_035309185.1 Aggregatilineales bacterium | reverse complement strand
ACGGATCAATAGATCGGTTTGCGTCAATATCAGCGAGCTATCCGTCGGATTAGCTTTTAGAAGGACGGCAGCATCTTCGCTGGCCGCCGAGTAATTCTTGAGCGCAATGGCCGCTTCCAGGCGCCCACGCCGGGCATCCGGCGTATCCTGGATGCTGAGCGCCTTATCGAAATCATCGTAGGCGTCCTGGTAACGGTTTTCTGCCAGGTACATCTTGCCTCTTTCCTGGAAGGCCGTTTGCGCCTGGGGGGACTTTTGATCGACCACGACAGCCTGGCTGAAGGCCGTTACGGCGTCAGCGTAATTCTCTTCGCCTTCACGCGCCTGACCGAGCATGACCCAGGCCAGGGTCTCGTTGGGATAGTAGAACAGGAAGGCTTTGGCGGCCAAAACTGCGGTACCGTAAGCCTGGATACGCGCATCACGCGCCTGCACTGCCGCCGCCGTTGTCAGCAGTGCCTTGCAGTTGAGAATATAAGCGGATTCGCTCAAAGGATCGGCGTACAGTGCAAGCTGAGCGTCGCTAATGGCGCCCTGGAAATTGCCTTCCGCGAGGAAGGTATTGCCCCGTGCTGTAAGCAGAAGGGTGTTGCCTTCTTGCCCTGGAACGCTCAAGGCCTGGTTGAGGATCGCGCGCGCTTGTGGAATCTTCTTAGGGTCGAGCAGTTCGATCGTCTGTGCGTCGGTCACAGCCGCCAGCACCAGGCTCGGATCAGTCTTGAAAGCCTGATCGGCTTCCTGTTGCGCCTGCTGAGTTTGCCCTTTGATAGACAAGATATAGGCATGGGCAGCATGATAGAAGGCCGAGTCGCTTTTGTTATTGCTGTCTTCGAGAAGACCCTGGGCGCGATCCGGGTTGCCTGAATTTGCATACAGTAGGGCAAGGTAATAATTTACCGTGTCGTAGTCTGCCCCTTTGACGGCTTGCAGTGCTTTCTGTTCGCTTTCCAATTTGGTGATCGCGGCGTCGGTTTGCCCATCGCCTGCGAGGGCCATCGCATCGGCGATAATGGAATCATTGGCCTTTGGATACAACGGTGTCGGCTGGCGATTGTAAATACTGCCG
This sequence comes from Aggregatilineales bacterium, assembly GCA_035309185.1. Taxonomy (GTDB): domain Bacteria; phylum Chloroflexota; class Anaerolineae; order Aggregatilineales; family UBA2796; genus DATGFK01. The sequence goes on along the minus strand of DATGFK010000597.1, from coordinate 13,383 downwards.
GGCTGGACTTTAGCAGGAGTAGCCGATGGCGGAAGGGTGGCCTTCGGTGTGGGCGACGGTGTATCGGTGGCCCCTGGAGTAGACGTTGGGGTCAGGGTCGGGCGTGGCGTAAGGGTTGGCGTCGAACCAAGAAGGGCCACCGGACCCGCTTGCAAGACGTTTGAAACGACAAACAACAGACCGCCCAGGATCGCCACCACGAGCACTGCGGCGCCCGCGATCACGCCGATTCGGAGCAGCATCGCGCTGGAATCTCCCACACGCCCGCCGCGCTTTTTCGCCCACGTAAAGGGCAGCGACGCAGACGGTATGGGCTGATAGCGCTGTAGGATCGGATCGAGCTGGCTCATCGAAGCGTTCAGTTTTTGGGGATCAATCTGCGGGATTCCGGCTTTTGGCGGCGGGGGCGGTGTTCCGGCTTCGACGACAACCCCTAATTGTTTGAGTCCCTTGATTGCATTCTCGTTGTTGGGATTAAGAGATAGAAGCTGCTTGAGGCAGAAGATACGCTCGGCATTATCCTTTGCAACGCTGCTTAGCCATAGCCAGGCTGACTCGCTGCGCGGATCGCTGCGCACAGCCTCCTGGAGTATTTGCCGGGCCTGAGCCTGTTGTCCAGCTTTAGCGGCGGCGATGCCCTGTTGCAGCAATTGTTTCGCCTGATCACTTGCCATAACACTAATCCTGATGAAGTGCGAATAAGGGCGTAACAAACATGAGCTATTGTATATGATGCTGTAAATTTCACCACTTTGTAAAACAGGTAACGAGAGCCATTGTTTGGATTTTATTAAAATTGCTGATGGACTTTTATGGCTCACTATGGTTTAATGGCACAGGCCCTAACCACGGCTAAAGTAAACTCAGGCTCCCAAGCGAACAGAAGGATACTGTCATGCCTGTCATCCAGATCGAGAATCTTTCCAAACATTTTCGCGTTCTTAACCGTCGTGAAGGGCTTGTGGGCAGTCTGCGCGATCTTTTCTCAACAGACTATCGAACGGTTAAAGCGGTGGACGATATATCCCTGAATATCGAGCCGGGTGAGATCGTCGGCTACATAGGCCCGAACGGGGCTGGCAAATCCACCACGATAAAGATGATGACGGGCGTACTTCAGCCCAGCAGTGGCACGCTACTGGTCAATGGCAACGTTCCCTTTAAGAACCGCAAAAAGAACGCCCAGAACATCGGGGTTGTGTTCGGGCAGCGGACTCAGTTGTGGTGGGATTTACCTGTGATCGAATCGTTCAAGATTCTTAAAGAGATTTATCGTGTTGATGCAGAGACTTTTAAGGCGCAGATGGCGACATTCAACAAGCTGGTTGACCTTGAAGCGCTGTATCACAAATCCGTGCGAAGCCTATCGCTGGGACAGCGGATGTTGTGCGACATCACGGCAGCTTTCGTTCACAATCCGCGCGTCGTCTTCCTGGACGAGCCAACCATTGGCCTCGATATTGCCGTGAAAGCACGCATACGGACGCTTATCCGCGAGCTAAATAACCAGCATCAGACAACCATTGTGTTGACGACGCACGACATCAGCGACATCGAAGCGCTCTGCCAGCGGGTCGTCATCCTGGATAAGGGCCGGCTCATTTTTGACGACGCGATCCAGAAGGTCAACTATCTGTTTGGAGCATTTCGTACGTTGCGCCTCCAAATATTCCCGTTCGCGCCGGAAACGTTGTCCGCCTTCGCCAACAAGTTGGACAGCGCATTCAATTGTCCAGATGCGTTCACCGTTTCCAGCGACGAAAGCGGTTGGATTGAAGTCACGATTGACCAGGCCAAAGTGCCGCTGCGAGATGTCCTCAATCTGGCGATGGGCGATTTCCCCGTCAGCGACGTGCAGATCGCAGAGATTTCGATGGGCAGCGTCATCCAAAAAGTATACGAAGGGGTGAAAGTGTGAGGCGGTATCTGGGCTACTTCCACATCGTCAAAGCGTCATTCATGGCAAGCATCGTTTATCCCGTGGGTACTTTTTTCACGCTGATTGGCAACCTGGTGTATATCACCGTCGTGTTTTTCCTATGGCACAGTATTTACAGTGGGGCAGACACGCTGCATGGAATGACCTTCAACCAGACTTTCATATACCTGACCCTGGCCGGTTCGGTGTTGATCCTGTTCAAAACTTACACGGACTGGGCATTGTCGAGCCGCATCATAGACGGTTCGATTGTAAGCGACCTGATTAAGCCGCTGGACTTCCAGGTCCAGACCTTTGCTCAATCTCTGGGCTTTGCACTGGGCAACGGGGTCTTGATCACTTTGCCATCGCTGCTGCTCATGGTCGTTCTGTTTCATGGCAGCTTTCCCCTCGGCATTAACCTGCTGTTTTTCCCTGTCAGTCTTGGCCTTGCCTACATGCTGAGTTTTTGTCTAGATTATGCTGTCGGCCTGACCGCATTCTATACGCAGTCGTTGTGGGGCATTAGCATCACCAAAGAGGTGATCGTCAGCCTGCTTTCGGGCGCATTAATTCCCCTGGCTTTTTTCCCGGAAGGGTTGCAACGGGTTCTGCAACTCCTGCCATTCCAGGCCATCTACAGCATCCCACTTCTGATCGCTACCTCCAGCCAGTTGCAGATCGCCGATTATTTTCAACTCCTGCTGGTTCAAATCGCCTGGACAATTGTCTTCCTGGTGCTGACGCGCTTGTTTTTCAATCGAGCAATCCGCGTCCTGGTCGTGAACGGGGGCTAGAAAGCAAAACACGTGGACACATTACGCTATTATGCCCGTATCTACCTGCTCATCGAGGCGCAGTATATCAAGGCGCGACTGCAATACCGCGCGGATTTCATCATCAGCTCAATTGGGATGGCGTGCAGCTATGCAGTCGGAATCATTACATTCTGGGTTCTCTTTACGACCATCCCGAACCTGGCCGGATGGAGCCTGAACGAACTCCTGTTTATGTATGCGTTCTACCTGTTATCCGTCACGCCGCTCCAGGTGTTTTTCGACAACATCTGGTCGCTGCGGATAAAGGTGCGGGACGGCTCCTTTATCCGCTACTATTTCAGGCCGCTCAATATGATGTTTTATTATGTCAGCGAAGTATTTGACATCAAGGGACTGGTGCAGTTCGTGTTAGGCGTGATCGTGCTCGTTTATGCGTCGGTTCAGTTGCATTTACAGTGGACGCTTCCTCAGACCGGCCTCTTCGTGGTCATGTTGTTGAGTGCGTCCCTGGTGATGATCTCCATCATGGTGATAGCGGCCAGTGCGTCGTTCTGGATCATCGATTCGTTTCCCGTCCTGGCGCTGGCCTTCAAACTGCGCGAGTTCGCGCCTTATCCCGTCACGATCTTCGATGGCTTTTTTCGGGTTGTGTTCACGTATATAGTCCCACTGGGCTTCGTCGCGTTTTATCCGGCGCAGTTGTTTCTACGGCCCGGCGAGGCATCGCCCGTGGTGTGGGCTTCGCCCCTGGTTGGAATTGCCCTTTTTGCCCTGGCTTACCAGGTCTGGAGTCGAGGCGTAAATCATTATTCCGGCACAGGCTCGTGAGCGGCGCAATTAAGGGGCAGTGCGGTACAATCACGGCATCATGAATTCTGAAGAGGTATCAGGCTTATGATTGCCAAGGCACCGTTTGGACGAATCGGGCACGTCAGTACGCGGACGATTTTTGGAGGGGCAGCCCTCGGCAACGTGACGGCAGAAGAGGCGGATCGGACGCTGGACGTTCTGCTGCAATATGGCGTCAATCACATTGATACCGCTGCCAGCTACGGCGATTCTGAATTGCACGTGGGCCGTTGGATGGATCGCCATCGCAAGGAGTTTTTCCTGGCGACCAAGACCGATCAGCGTACCTACCAGACCGCGCGCGACCAAATTCACCGTTCACTCGAACGCCTGCGGGTCAGCAGCGTAGACCTGATCCAGTTGCATTATCTGGTTGACCCGGCGCAGTGGGAAACGGCGATGGGCGAGGGCGGTGCGCTCGAAGCCGTTGTCGAGGCGCGCAGCCAGGGCTTGACGCGCTTCATCGGCGTGACTGGGCATGACATCACGGTTGCGGCTATGCATAAACGCAGCCTGGAACGTTTTGACTTCGACTCTGTGCTGCTGCCATATAACTTCAGCATGATGCAAAATCCCGACTATACGCGCGAGTTTGAAGCAGTGCTGTCGATCTGCAAAGAGCGCAACGTCGCGGTCCAGACCATTAAATCGTTATCGCGTGGGGCCTGGGCCGAGCATCAGGCGCATACGGCGACAACGTGGTACGAGCCGCTCACGGAACAGCCTTACCTCGACCACGCTGTCCATTGGGTGTTGGGCCGTCCGGAGGTATTCCTGAATACTGCGGGCGACATTCACTTGCTGCCCAGGGTGCTTGACGCGGCCCAGCGCTTCACCGTCCGCCCCACCGATGCAGTGATGCAATCCGACGCGGAAGGGATAGGGATCAAGCCGCTCTTTGTTTGATGCGGTGCTATAATCTACAATCCACGCGCAGAATTAAAATCGAGGAGTCACCGGAGTGCGCGAACTGCACGCTATCGTATATGGCCGCGTCCAGGGCGTTAGTTTTCGATTCAATGCCCTTGCTGAAGCCCGACGCCTGGATATCAAAGGTTGGGTGAAAAACCGTCCGGATGGCACGGTAGAGACTACGGCGTGCGGTTCACAGCCTGCCCTTGACTCCTACCTGGATTGGTTGCAGCGAGGGCCGACCGGCGCGTGGGTGTCCCAAGTGGAAACAGACTGGCGCGAAACGCCCCAGGACTACGATTCTTTCGAGATTCTTTATGGCACAGAATAGGGCTTCCGCTCGGGGCCGAAAAAACAGCCTGGCTTTCGATCCTCCAACGACGGCCTGGATTGTTGTCCTGGGAAGTTTCCTGGTATTCTGCGGGATGTGCATCGCGGGAGTGCTGGGAACCTACTGGTTTCTATTTGACTCGACCATTCCCACGACCATCCGCCTGACGGTAAGCAGCGGCGCGGTAACGGTGACGCGCCAGGATGGAACCAGTTATGTCGTCAACGATAATGCTGGCGACAACACGATTCCGACCAGTGTAATCCTGCAAACGGACAATATCTCGCAGGGGTACCTGACTTTTGCCGACAGTGGTCATGTCATTGCAGATATTTTCTTGTTGCCCAACAGCAGTTTGACCTTGAACGATTCGTCGCGCCCGCGTTTTGATTGGAGCAAAGGCGGATATGGCGTCACCGTCAGTGAGGTCACGGGCCATTTTTCCATTGATGTGCCCAACCATCCGAACCGTGCAAGCGTCGTGGTGTTCAACTCGCCGCTCGGCACGGCTCACCTGACCTCTGGCGGTCAATACATGATCACGGCCCTGGCCGACTCACTTAGCCTTTACACTGAATACGGCGCGGGCGTGATCTATAACACCCCGGAGCAGGCCGTCCAGATCATGCCTACCAAACAGGGGACTCTGCACCGGGGACAAGGCCAGGTGGATGTACAACCGTATCCCTATACGATGCTTAACCTGGCCGACCCTGGTCCGCTGCAAAGCGTACTGGGAGACCCGACTCGCCCGGTCGAGGAAGCGTTACGCATCCAGAGCGGATCAAATTCCACCAGCGTCCCAATCGTAACAGCGGCTTCAACGGCACAGGCCACCGATTCGGCGGTCTCTAACGCGGCAGGCAGCCAGGCCAATCAGCCGCTTCCGCTGTATCTTGGCTGCTCGAATGTGACGCCTGACAAGGCCAGCGAACCGACGGGCACCTGGAGCCTCACGGCCCTCGACGAAGAGCTTGCCCTCCGCTTGTATCGAACGGGGACAGGGCCGGATAGTAAACCGCTGGGCCACGCCGAGACCGGCTGCATCTTCTATTTTTCGCAAAACTCGGAAAGTATGAACCTGGATAATTACTCGTCGCTTTCGGTTCGGGCCAAGATGAAGATTCACTTCCAGAACGTGCCGACCTGCGGCGTTCGCGGCTCCGAATGCCCCGTCATGTTACAACTTGTCTACCAGGATCAACAGGGCAATGCCCAGGCATGGTATCAAGGCTTCTATGCCGTCCGCCCACCGGAAGATACCAGCGTCTTACGCTGCGAGTCCTGTTCGCAGAACCACATCCAAATCAACTCGGATGCCTGGTTTATTTACGACTCGGGCGACCTGCTCAAACAACTGCCCAACAGCCCAGCGTCACTAAATTACATTCGCGTGTATTCATCCGGCCACCTTTTCGACGTTGCCGTGAGTGACCTGAGTGTTGTAGGTGGACAGGCCATCACGAATAGTGATTCAGGCGGAAACTGAACGACGCCTTAAAAGTTGCCGGTTGACGCTTTGCTTAGCAATCTTTGTCGTCAGCGGCCATCTGTTCGAGGGTTTCTGCCGCGTCGTCAACTTCGCTATGGACAGTAGGATCGGGCCGGTAAGTCTTGCGAGTTAGCGTTGCAAACATCATTTCGACCATCGGCTCGCGGCCCACGAGCGCCACGCGGCCTAGCGTGGGCAGCGAGAAATGGGCGTCCCGTACAATCGGCAGTACGCCGCGCGGAAATTCGGCTGCTTTCCGGTAATCAATGATCATGTCTACCGGTTCGCGGACTTCGGCTGCCAGCGCCCAAACTTCCTCACCAGCAGTTTCAAATTCGCCCAGACTCAACGGATCGCTGACTTCAAACAGCAATATACTGCCTTTTTTGTACCACGAAATTCGAGCAGGCATCTGCCTACACTCCTAACCATACGGACTCTTATTATCGGCCTGCTCAACAATTCGCGCCAGTCTGAGTCCGCAAAGGACCGTTCTGAAAAGGCAGCGGTCAGGCAACGGCAACCCGACAGACCTCGAAAACACGGTCAGGAACGGCGCGAAGAAATAGCCTTCGTCGCGCGTCAGAGTTGTTGCGCATACAGGGGAAAGAGAGATGCCCAGAACTTGTTTATAGATGCTGTCAGGGATAAATTGTTGCTTAAGTCCCAACTCCGTTCTGCGCTGTATCCTGACATTTTATGAGTGGCTGCGCCTTCGCCTCACCGCCACCATCAAACCTTTCTGCGTGCCCACTGGCCGGACGCCAACTCGCCACGCTGAGATTTGCTGGAAAGACTCATGGTCGCTAATAAAGTGGCGCAGAACAACCAAGGATTCGATTCTAAGGTAGAGTATATTCTTCAAATTCAAAATTTCCTGCCCTATTTCGCTTAACTCGATGTCTTACAACTTTCATTCCGTAACGGGCAATCGCTTCATCGCGTCGCTTGTCTTTGTCGATTCGGGTTAGATGATATTTTCCATCTATCTCGACATCATGACGCAGATGTACGTCCGCAAAATCTGCAAAGTATCCGTAATTGTTTCCTAGCGGCAAAAATACTTGTGGGAGGAATCTAATGATTTGGTCAATTGGTCTCAAATACCTCTCGTAAAATGCAACCTCGGCTTCGGATTGACATATATCCTTGAGTGGATAACCTATAGTTTGGAAATCGCCACCCATCGTTTGAAATGGGAACCAATTCATGCCGCAAGACTCACATCGAAGCCCATACATTTCTGCCAAAAAGAAACATTTTATTTCATCCTCATAAATATGTGCCAACGTTACTTCACCACGGCCTACGGTTCTTTGGCACCTGCAATAGTAGGCTCTTTCACTTAAATTCATACCGCATCGTCTGCAATATTCACCAAAACCAGTATCGTAAACAACGAAATCGTGCCCCAAGTCTTCACAGGTTTTATTTGTCTGTGCCAGCATGGAATCCTCCTAAGTATACCGTCCTCTAAATTGGTTTAGCCCTTCATATCGAACCACGTGCGCTTTTTGATGGCTTCAAGTTGTATGCTCGTCCAACCCATATATTTGAGCAAAAAAGTGCCAGGAATTATGATATTGAGCATTTCCTGTACCTGCTTTATATCATCTCTCCTGTCAGTGAAATCTTTATCCTGGGTAACAAGAAAATCAACTTTGGAAGTATCGGCGGCAAGAGCCACATGAATATCATCAGCATCGCGCACTAATCCCTTATGGGCGAGAATGGCATCTTCAGTAGGCGCTGCGATCAGTTCATAATTGGTCGCCGTGAGGTACCGCTCTAGATCGCCTGTATTAATCGCAGATGGCTTAATTTCTGCCAGTGAATAGCGGGCTTCTTCAATGATGGTTTCGGAAAGTACCAGGTGAAAGTCGCCTTTTGTTGCGTGCCTGAGAACTTCATAAGGGAAACGCGGCCAGGCAATTCCAGCGACCAAAATGTTGGCGTCCACCATGACCCGAAGACGCTTCTTACTCCGGCGCTTGCTCATGGGATTTCTTGGCACGATGATATTTCTTACGCCCAGCCTCGATTTGCGCTTCTAATTCCTCATCGGATAAACCAAGTTTCGCAATTTGCTCACCCATGCGCCGGGCCGCATCCCCGAATTGACGGAGATTCTCATCGCGATTATCCGTTTCCTTGTCGCGTTCATCGCGTTCTTTCACGAGTTCTTTGTATTCCTCTATTGGAATAACAGCCATTACCGGCAAACCACTAATCTTGATGACGTAATGACTTTCTCCAGCGTGTATTTTCTGTGCAATGCTACGAAATTCGCGCTGGAACGTTGTGGACGTTATGACGTGCTCAGTAGTTTTCTTTTGGGGAGCCAACCAACCCTCCTAAACAGCCTATTTATCAGATGTGTCGAATGCGTATGATTTGTATGAAATCATACCAAAGCAAACGGGAAAATCAATGGGGCATTGGGTAGCATTGACCTTAGCTTACAAAAGTCATCTTGCATCCTTTGGGTAAGGTCACTACACTATAAACATAGTGAGCGCGTTTTTTAGCCCGGTTCACCGGCTAAGGTAGGTTGCCCATGACCGCCTTATTTGCCGACGGGGTTGAAATTAACATCGAAGAAGGACACTGGCGACTCTATAACCTCGAAGGTTCCAACAGTCTCTCCCCATTTTTTGACGTTCTACGTGGTTCAGGAATCCTCAGTTACGTTGCGTCCTTCGGCAAAGAGCACGGGCTGCCCGGTACAGTGCTTGCGGGCGATTACGTCCGAGCAGTCGTCGTCGGCTTTGACGAGCGTAACAAGCGATGGTTACTGGGCCTCCACGTGGCGGGTCCGAACGACCTCCAACCACGCTGGATTGAAGTGATACGCTGGCCTTTCGGTGAAGAGGAGAAGTATGCTACCGACAGCCACCAGGCGGGCCGCATTCTGGCCGAATACCTGGTCTGCCCGCTCAAGCTGTTTGGCGCCAAGAAACTGCCTGGTTCCGGCCCGGATGGCAAACCCCGCCCCGGTGTGACCGGACCACTGACCCCACACCAGCGGCAGGATGTAGACATTCCTCGCGTACGGGTTCAGGCCCAGGCGATACATTTGCCCATCGCGAGGGAAGGCGTCTGGATCGGCGGCGCGCATGACATGATCCACTGGCGTATCGCTAAAGATTCGCAGCATAGCAAACAAGCATCGGGTGGCGTCGAAACGCCCGCTTACAGCCAGGGGACGATTGACCAATCCTCACAAGCGGTGCGCCTTGTGCCGCCGACGGGCCTGCTCGGCACCTTCCTCGGCCCGCAGGGGCGCACGATTGCCTTTGCAGAGATTCGCAACGTTGAATTACGCCGTACCGTCATTCACGAGTCATCTATTGTCAAAGACGAAGACGGGATGTCTGTAGATCAGACTCGGACGAATCACTTGTACGGGGTATACCTGACCCTATCCAACGAATCGGTTCTCGTCGCTCAGCTTCGACACGTAATCACGAGTGATCTGACCCGCCACCGTGCCAGGACGGGTATCAGCGCGGTTGGCAAAGGAAAAGGCTACGATGCTGAAGCAGAGATGGCGTACTTGCGCCAACACGCAGTTGATCAACAAGACCACGACGAGACGTCCATGTTTGTTGAGTCTATGGCTGTGGTGATGGCGGCGGCCATCGGGCGAACGCTGGTCAAGACCGAGGTCGTTGACTCGCCTGATTGACCGATCCTGCCCATCGCTGGTAGATTCAACAACCGATATTGATTTGCATAAGCGGTCTGTCCATGCAATGGCAGGCCGCATTATCTTGAATAGACAGGACACGACATTGACGAATGACATTCGGCTGCTCATCGTAGATATTGATGGAACTCTGGTTGGCGGGGATTTGGAAGTCAGGCCCAGGGTGCGTGAAGCTATCGGCAAGACACGCGAACGCGGCGTTCACGTGGCGCTCTGCACAGGAAGACCCTCTTTTGGTTCCCGGCACTACCTGACTGATCTTAATCTCACGGGCTTCCACATTTTCGACGCGGGGGCGACCATTTCTGATCCTCTGGCTGGCAAAACACTCTACCGTCACGGAATAGAACGGCAGCTCGCCCATGAAATCCTCGACTACGCGCGGAAGACGAACGTCTACCTGGAAATCTACGGCGATGAAGGGTATTTCATCGAGCGCTCCACGGAACTCAGCCGAATGCACGCCGATTTGCAGCGAACTACACCCGCCGAGGGAGACCTGGCGGCGGTCATTGACCGCATTGCAATCACGAAGATGGAAGCCGTTGCGGGCGATGACCCGGAGTCGGCACGCGCCCAGGCTCTGCTGGATCATTTTTCTGATCGGATTGACTACGGCTGGGCGATTGTGCCCGGCATGTCTGTCCGATTTGTCAACCTGCTGGCGAAAGGCATTTCCAAGGGTGATGCCGTCAGGCGCTTGATCGCCCACTTCGGCCTGGACAAGGCGCAAACGTTAGGGATAGGCGATGGGCCGAACGACGAACCGCTGCTGCGCGCGGTGGGCGTGGGCGTTGCAATGGGCAATGGAGTCGAGTCGCTCAAGCGGCTGGCAACCTGGGTCGCACCATCCGTGGATGAAGATGGCCTGGCTGCGACCATTGATCGCTATGTGCTGAACGGAAAACGACCCTAGCTCAGCAACGTCCATCAGGTGCGCCGCTTAAAAAAGGTATTCACCGCCTGAACATGAGATTCGGATACCCACAGTTTCGGAAATTCACTCCGCTCAGCGCTCTGTGCCTCATCCAGCGATCTCTGGGCGGCTTTTAGAATCCGTTTGTATGCACGGACGACAGAAGGATCATGTTCCGCAGCGGAAGCCGCCATCTGGATTGCGGTAGGTAACGCCTGGCCCGGCTCCGCAAGATGCGTCACGAGGCCGGTTCTGTAAGCCTCCTCGGCAGAAATGACCTGGCCTCGCGCCAGCAGATCAAGCGCTCTCGCGTAGCCCACCAACTGCATGAGCCGCGCGGCGCCGCCCCAACCGGTGGTTAAACCGAGCCGGATCTGAACAAAGCCGAGGTCAGCGTCCTGGGCGGCGATGCGCCAATCGCAGGCCAGGGCGACCTCGCAGCCACCGCCACGCGCGGCGCCTTCCATCGCGGCAATGGTAACACACGGAAGGTTGTCCAGGACATCTAAGGCGCTGCCCATCAAGGCGATCATTCGGCTGGCATCTTCTTCTGTCGGATAGTTATGCAGGTCAATCAAGTCTCCGCCGGAGATGAATGTCTTACCTGCGCCCGTGACGATGAGCGCCCGCAACTCGGCGTCGGCGCGGGCCTGCTCAATGGCTGACGCAAACGCTTCCATGGATTGCCAGTCGAGCGCATTGCGTACCTGGGGACGGTTAACGGTTAGAATCCCAATTTGATCCTGGATGGCGAATTCAACTGAAGGCATCAGTACATCACCTGTAGCTTAGGGCATATTTCAACGGGAACTATAACCCCTCGCTCGCCAAAATGGGATGGTCGCTCAGGCTTCCGGGATCGTCCCCGTAAAGATTGCCCCGCCTTCAGGGCGGTTTGCCACGACCAGATCGCCGCCGTGGGCGCGGAAGATCCGCCGCGCGATGGTCAGGCCCAGGCCCGTGCCGCCTGTTTCCCGGCTTCGGGAAGCCTCGCTGCGGTAAAGGGGCGAAAAGATGTGCGGCAGATCGTGCGGATCGATGCCCGGCCCCGAATCAGTCACGGTTATGCTTAATACCCGGTTTTCCTTGTGCCATGTTACCTGGATCGACCCGCCATTTGTGGTGTAACGCAGCGCATTGTCCAGCAAGTTTCCCAGCGCGCGTGACAGCAGCACCCAGTCCGCGTGAATCTCGCACGGTGACGGCGATCCACTGACGAGCAACGCAATCCTTCTTGCGTCGGCCTGAAGCCGGATGTCTTCCACAGTTTTCTCGATCAACTTGCTCAAGTCCATCAGTGCGAGGGCGGGTGTTTGCTCAAGATATTCGAGGCGCGCAAAGGCAAACAGGTCGGCGATAAGGTTTTCGAGCAGGGTAGCTTTTTCCTGGGCCATATCAATGTAATGCGCGGCCTTAGCGGGTGTGTCCGCCAGACCCCGCTGGAGACCTTCCAGGTAGCCGCGCAGGGCAAATAGTGGGGTGCGCAGGTCATGGGCAATAGCCGCGATGAAAAAGCGACGATCCTGTTCAAGTTCGGCCTGGCGCGTCAGGGACTCTCGCAGGGCATCGCCCATCGCATGGAAGGCAGTTGCCACGATAGACACTTCGCGTACCCGCGAGGGCGGAATCTGGAAGTCCAGGTTGCCCGCCGCAATCTGGCGTGCCGCCGTACTCATCGCTGACAGGGGGTTCCAGACGTAGCGGCGAAGCAGCAGGGCAATAATGATCCCACTCAGAACCTGGACGATAATCGAGGCAGGCAGGGCCAACGTAAAATAAATTTGCCCGCCACAGGGGTCTACGTCGTATAGGTTTGCCAGGCCACGCTGCTGCATCCCGTCCATGATCACAAGTTGAACCCTGCCTGCTGCCGTGGGATCGCGGGGGGATGTTCCGTAGCGGAAAACCTCAGCGTCATTCTGGATCAGCACCAGGCTCACGTTGGGCGGCACCTGGGCGCTAAAATCTTGCTGCCACAGCGGATCGCTCCAGCGATCCACGTTAGCGCTGATCTGATTGCTGAGGGATACTATGGCCTGAGCAGGCCCTTCCTTCGTACAAATAAATGTACCGGTGAACACAAACGGGAACACCGAAGCAACAAAATAGATCGCCAATGAAATGATCAACCAGTAACGGACGGCCAGTGTTCTCATCGGCGCATCCCTTCAAAGCGATAGCCGACGCCCCACACTGTCACGATATATTCGGGTTCGTCGGGATTCTGTTCGATCTTGTCGCGGATGCGCCCCACGTGAACGGTGACGGTGTGTCTGTCGCCGACATCGCCCCACAGCCGTTCGATAAGCTGTTCGCCTGTAAAGACCTGCCGTGGATGTTCGGCCAGCAGCACCAGCAGATCGTATTCGCGGCCTGTCATAGCAACCGGCTGTCCGTTAACCAGCACCTCATGGGCGCGCAGGTCAATTTTGAGTCGCCCGAAGTCCAGGATCGCCGATGGAGCCTCGCCGCCAACG
>DATGFK010000596.1:0-5047 GCA_035309185.1 Aggregatilineales bacterium | reverse complement strand
GGAGCCACTGCCAAGCAGCGCCTTCAACTGGTGCTTATCACGGATCGCAGCAATCTTTCACCGGAAAAGCTTCAGCAGATGAAGGATGAGATCATCGCCGTGATCTCGAAATATGTCAGTATTTCGCCGGACAAAGTGGCGATCAACGTCGAACAGCGTGAGCGGGATAGCTGGCTGGTGGCCGACATCCCTCTGCTGCGCGACATGGCTCCCGGCCCGAACGGCGCGGACGACGCTTGAGGCGGACTTAACCCATATTGCAGCCGAGCTTCTTCTGTTCTGAGAAGCCATGCCAGGCCGGGTTGTTAATGTCAGAGGTAGATTGTAACTTCAAGCGCGCGACGGACATGCGCGGCTCAATTCGCGAATTCAACAAGCTGTGGGGACTATAGGCTGTTACTTTGATGCCGCCTTTGAAGGTGAGATACGCGATCATCAACGGACGCGGGACATTGTCGTCCACGTCGCCGTTGGTCGGCGTGCTGATGTAACACAACTGCGACGACATCGGCGGGCCGTAGATCGCCATCACATCGCCCAGATGGAGCGCGTCTTGGGGCACGTCGAATAACAGTACATCCGCAGGCCCGTCGGGGGGATTGTTGCTACTTACGCTCAGATGCCAGCAATTTGCAGGATCGGCTACACCCGACCAGCATAGCTTGTAGTCACTCAATGGATTGCTGCTGTCAGCTTTGAGGGTATTGCGCGTTTGGTCTATCGGGGTTTTGCCCGGCTGAATGCTGCGCCAGCAGGGTTGTGGACTGCACTGCTCGGCAATAAAGCGATTGGCAGCCGTATCCGCTGTTGCGGCGCTTCCGGTTGTACGCGCCCCGCCCAGCAGCAAGCCCATCAAAATCACAATCGCCGATGTGACGGCGAATACTCGGAGCATCATGTGAAAATCTCAGCCTATTGTGAAAGTCTATGTCAATTATAGATCAAAAATTACCAGGATTTTACGCTGATGCGCTGGATCAAGAGGAGTTTATCGGCATTCACGCCAGGCGCTGCGACCTTCGTATTGGTGGCAGCATCGTAGACGGTCAGGTACACGGCATAAGTGCCTGTTGAAGTTGGGTCTGGAATGGTAATTTCCCGCTCATCCACGTAGAAGGAACCTGGAAGCAACTGACTGGTGTTGATGGGCGTTAAGTCTTTGCGGACTCCGGAGAGGTCGGAAAGCTGGGGCGGGCCATCCGTCTGCGAGATGAGCTTTGACCCGTCTTCCGGCATGAAGTATACGCCGATGCTGTAATCCAGGGCGGGTATTTGATCCACAGACCACCACAACCGCAGTCGTAGCGTTTCGCCTTCATGACGCACCGGTACGTCCGGCGTGGCGTTGTCGAGGAGGTCAAGGCCGTGGAAGCGCATCCCGTTTTCAAATAGAATGCCTGTTGTGTCAGCAGGGGCTTCATAGAGGCGGAACAGGAAGGTTGGAGGGCCAAAGAATGTTGCCGCGACGCGGCCATTCATCAGTGCATTTTTGATGTCGGGAGTCTCGTTGCCTCCGATTGAAGCATACCAGACTCGCCGGTAGCCGGTTGGGTCTGTCACGAAGTCGAGGCCTTGAGGGAAGTAAATGCGTGTGAAGTAGTCCCAGCCTTCTCCCGAATCGATCTTCAGCTTCGGATCGATCAAAACGACATCACCGCCCTGGATGTGCTGGGAAAGGCCGTCGAAGTTCTGCAACCAGGGCCAGATGATCATCCCGCTGTAACTGGCATACTGAATCGGAGTGAACATCGCCAGGATCATCACGAGGCCTGCGATAAAGGCCAGGTCGCGAGGCAGCCTGGCTAGACCCCAACCGATCCACAGCGCCAGACACAGGACGCCCCACCACATATAGCGCAGGTTCCAGAAGCCCAGGAAGCCGTTGGAAAAGTACATGGCCGGGATCGCCAGCACCCACATTGCCAGGGCCAGAGTCCGCCCCGAACGTTGCCGCCAGTTTGATAACGCGAGGAGGGTAGCCAGGATAAACAAGACGGCCCAAAGAATCACCGCCGCGCCGGTAAAGTCTCCAAATACGCCAGAGATCGCCTTGAGGGGCGGGGGAAGGATGATCCCTGCGCCGGAGGCCCGCGTCGCCGTGAGCGACAACTTACTGACAATCAGTGGCCCAGCCAAAATTGCAGCAATAAGGCCCGGCAACCACCAGCGCCAGATTTTCCCGCGATAGACAATGAGCGTAAACAGGCCAATCAGCGCAAAGACCAGGACACTGGTGTAATGCGTATAGAACATGACAGCCATGCATAGCCCTAACCATACGGCACGCCCAAATTTGGGCCTGGCGAAGTAGCGCAGGGTGAGCCACAGCATGGCCGGTGCCAGCGCGACCAGGAAGGCATAACCACGGATCAGGATGCTCAGGAAGATCGAGTAACCGAAGGCGGAAAAAGCAAATGCGGCCAGCCATGCGGCACGTGAATCAGCCATCCGGCGGACGGCGGCATATAGACACGCAACGCCCGGCAGAAAAACCAACACGGATAGCAGACGCACCATAACAGGGGTGATCCCGGCGACGTGTGTCCAGGCGCCAAGCGCAAGATAGTACAGTGGCGGCCAGTCGTAAGGCGTCCAGGTGACGATCTGCTGTGGTGTTCCAAAAGTCTGCCATACCGACCAGATTTCGTCGGCGTCAGGATTCTGGCCAGGGAGGTGGATCATGCGGCTGGCAGCGACCACCAGCAGAAAGATCGCCATAAGCAGCGGCAGGTAACGCCAGCTACGTGAATGCGTATGTGGGGACGCTGTCGTGTTCATTCAGGAAAAGCAGAGTGATCTTATGTAAGCCAGAGAAAACCCCTCTACAAACAATCGAAGAGGGGAAAGGCGGTAAAGTAATTTCGATTTACTTATTTCTCAAACGCCGCGATCTGCGTGCGGAGTTCCTTGCGATCTACCTGCGGGTAGTCGTCGAGCATCTTGTCAAAGGTCTTCATGTACTCGACAACTTCGGGTTTGGTGCGGGCCTCAAAACGCATGGTAATAGCAGGCTGCGTATTGCTGGCCCGCACAAGGCCCCAACCATCCGGGAAGACGGCCCGCGCGCCGTCTACGTCAATCACATCGTATTTGGCTTCCAGCTTTTTGACCATCGCGTTAATAATGTCAAATTTGATGTCGTCCGGCGCTGACATGATGATCTCAGGAGTTGCCACCAGCTTGGGGATGCTGTCGAACATTTGCGTAACGGTCTGCTGCGTCTTGCTCACGATCTCCAGGAATTTGAGGGAAACCAGGCCCGCGTCGTCAAAACCGTAATAATCTTCGCCGATAAACATGTGGCCGCTGACTTCGCCGCCCAGCAGCGCCCCTTCTTCGGCGATCTTGGCTTTCATCAGGCTGTGACCCGCCTTCCACATGATCGGGATACCGCCATGACTCTTGATCTCGTCAAACAAGACCTGGCTGGATTTCACGTCGAAGACCACTTTAGCGTTAGGATGGCGAGTCAGCATATCGCGCGCCAGCAGTGCCAGCAGCCGATCTGCCGCGATATGATCGCCACGCTCGTCAATGATGCCGCAGCGATCCGCGTCGCCATCGAAGCCAATGCCCAGGTCTGCTTTGTGATCCACGACGGCTTTTTCCAGGTCCTTGGTCGTTTCCGGGTCTTCAGGGTTGGGCAGGTGATTTGGGAAAGTGCCATCGGATTCGCAATACAAACACACCACTTCAATGCCCAGTTTCTCGTAAACTGGCGGCATGTAAGGCCCACTGATGCCGTTGCCCGCATCTACGACAACCTTCAACTTGCGTGGGCCGAGCTTGACCAGGCTGGCAATCTTTTCCATGTGGCGCTTGACCAGTTCGAGGTCTAGATCTTTGATACCCTGGCCGGTTTGGAAATCATCCTTCAGGATAAGCTGCAAAATGGCCTGAATCTGCTCCCCGGAAAGGGCTAACTTGCCAAACGCCATCTTGATTCCGTTGTACTCCAGCGTCAGGTGGCTGCCGGTGATCTGGATGCCGCCGCCGCGCACGCCGTAACTGGCCGATGCGTAGTAGACCGTTGGCGTCATCACTTCCCCGATGTCCGTCACGTGCAAGCCCGTGCTGGCGATTCCCTCGATTACGGCTTTCTTGAGGGGCGGCGAACTCAGGCGGTTGTCGCTCCCCACAAAGACGTGATCGGTCTGGAACGTGCGCTGCATATACGTGCCATAGCCCTTGCCTACCAGGAGCGCCAAATTGGGTGTGAGTTCGGGCGAAGCCCCTTTGACCGTGCCACGAATGTCGTACTGGCGGAAAATATTCGTCGGAACCTGGGTCATCTTTTCCTCTTTCCTTTAACCATTTCGACACTTATCTGGGTTGGCGAACTGGCGCACCGGTTGCGCAATCTACAATGTCAATGACGGGTTCTGGTGTGTCTGTCTCGTTGGCGACCAGCTTACAAATGGCAACGGCAGCGGCGATGACCTGGTGAATGTCACTACCAGGGCCACCCTCCACCATAACCCGTAACAAATTGGGTTCTGTGCCACTGAACCGCACATTGACCCGTCCCTTAGGTGCAAAAGTGGATAGCGTCGTCTGTTTGAGTTTTTCGAGATCGGCAAAGCCATCCAGGTTGATCGTTCGGTTCAGGGTAGCAGACGCGATGACTTGCGGGTAGCGCCGGATGCCCGCCGCCATCTCATCGAGGGTGGGGCCGCCGTGCTGCTTGTTGTGCGCAATCATGGAAGAGATCAGAAGGCCGATGTAAATGCCATCGTCATTCATGTTGTTCTCGTCCCAGATCATGATGTGTCCGGCCTGTTCGCCCCCCAGCGAAAATCCGCCTTGGATCATCCGCTCGGCTACATAGCGATCACCGACTCTGGTGCGGCTCAGCGAAATGCCCTTGCCTTTGAGGAAGTCTTCAAGGCCGCTGTTGCTCATTTCGGTAGCCACCACAGTATTTCCACTCAGGTGTCCGTAGCGCTGCATCTGAACGGCAAGGATACCCAGGATATGGTCGCCATCTATCAGCACCCCATCGGGCGTTACGAACACGACTCTATCGGCGTCGCCATCGAAGGCAATG
>DATGFK010000595.1:0-3596 GCA_035309185.1 Aggregatilineales bacterium | reverse complement strand
GCGCTGGGGCGCTGCTACGTCCCATTCCAGGTTATCACCGATCATCCACGTTTGATTGGGCTGTACGTTCAATGATGCTATTGCGTGAAGGTAAACCTGTGGGTCGGGTTTCCCAACGCCGAACTCACCCTCAACCAAAATACAGTCGAAATATGAGGCCAGGTTAAACCGCTCGATCTTTCGGCGCTGAGCTGATCCGCTACCGTTGGTAATTAATGCGGTGCGAATATCTTGTTTCTGTACCTGTTGGAGTGTCTCTAACGCTCCCGCAAATGGAGCTAACAATTCCTCACGCAAGCCAGTGTGATAGTCGGCCAAGCGGCACGCTATTTCAGGAGAATCCACGCCAAGCTGTTGAATTGCCACCGTTACAATGTGGCGGCGGGCTTCGACCATATTAAGTCGCCCGCTTCGATGTCTCTCGGGATCATCCCAATACCATCGTCGATAGGTCTCAATTGCCGTGAGCAGTTCTATGGATGAAATACCTCCTAACTGTGGCGCGTAGATTTCACAGGCAAGCTCCCAACAGTGTTGGTTGTCCCCGGTATCATTCAGGATTGTGTCATCCAGGTCAAATAAAATGGCCCTGGGTTTGTTCACCTTAGTGCGAATCATCCGACTTTAGCCCACCGCCGAGGGCAGCGTGAAGCTGAAGGTGCTGCCGCATCCGACTTCGGTCTCGACGTCCACGTCGCCACCTAATTTCTGCACGATGCGGCGCACGATCGACAGCCCCAGGCCGTGCCCTTCCAGGCTGACCTGGTTGAGCCGGGTAAAAGGCGTAAACAGCCGTTCCAGCTTATCCGCCGGGATACCAGAGCCATTATCACGCACCCAAAAGCGGATCATGCCATCGAACTGAGGCGTAGCGCCCAGTTCGATGCGTGGTGGGCGGCCACCGTATTTGATGGCATTGCTCACATAGTTTGTCCAGATTTCTTCGACCCAGGGATCGTGTCCCAACGCCAACGGCCAGGTGTCCGGAAAAATAAATTCGGGCTGATATTCCTCGATCATCATTTTTAGACGCTCCTGGACCCCGGTGATGATTGCGTTCATGTTCAGCACGTTTTGCTGTATATCTACGTCGCGCACAGTTGCCAGCAAAAGAAGTTCATCGATGATCGTATTGACCTTGCGCGCGCTGATCTCCACGATTTCAGCATAGCGCATTTGTTGATCAGGTGCCAGGTCACCGCTCTTCAAAAAGCTGCTGTAGCCAATGATGTTGAACACCGGGTTTTTCAGGTCGTGAGCAACCGAATGGGCAAAGGCATTCAGTTCTTCGTTACGCATTTGGAGATCGTAGGTCTGATCGCGGAGTGTTTCCATCAACTGGGCATTGCCAATTGCTGTAGACGCGGAGACCGCCAACGTTTCAATTAACAACTGGTCATCGGCAGTAAGCACGTCTTCGTCGATGGTGCTGACCAGTTCCAAGACGCCGATGATCGCGTCGTTAACGCGGAGTGGCACTGCCAGCGTCGAGTTCACCATCACGTCCGCCGGGATTCCCAGGTCGGTTGCGGCAATGAGATCATTACGCAGCGAACTTTCGCCATGTTGCGCTACCCAGCTCACAATGCCGCCTTCGCCTGGGGCCAGTGCGACCTCGATCGGCTGTGGGTCTTCACCGCGATAATAGATTCTGCGGCATTCCAACCAACCCGCCTGGTCTTCCCGCCACACCCATACCAGGCTGCACGTCGCTTGCGTCAAGTAGAGGCAGGCCGCCAGCAGCCGTTCGATAATCTGCTCTACGTCAAGCGTGGCCGTGAGGGCCTGGCTCATTTCGTTGAGCAAGGTCAGGTTGCGATGGCGGCGCGCCAGGGCGTCCAGGGCATCTTGCCTTTCCCGAACCAGGCGGCGCTGGTCAAGCACCTTCTCGATGACTGAGGGCAGCAATTCCAGGTAACCGCCATCCAGGTCTTTGACCAGGTAATCGCTTGCGCCCAATTTCATTGCCTCGACGGCCAGGATTTCGCTGCCACCTCCGGTAAGCATAATCATAGGCGGCGCATCGCCAGTTGCCGTCAGCTTCTGAATGACCTGGAGGCCATCGTAACCCGGCATCTTATAATCGACCACGACAACGTCATAGCGTCCTGCCTGGTACTTCTGCAATCCATCCAGGCCATCGGCAGCCAGGACAACCAGGTAGCCGACCGGTGCTAACCGCTTCTGGAAGAGCCGGGCTATACCTGGATCGTCCTCCATGTAGAGCACGCGCACAGGGCCGGTTTTTCGGATTTCATGAGTATCACGCACATCCGCCGCTTTTTGAATCATGCCAAGTTGCTTTCCGGAACACATACGATCGATAAGAACTGGCCGAGTTTTTGAAGCACTTCAGAGAATTTACCGTAAATCATCGGTTTGGGAACGTACACGTTGCAGCCGAGTTCGTAGCAGCGGCTGACCTCGCGCGGGTCCTCGGTGCTGGTCAGGATAACGACCGGGATTAACTTTGTGCGCTTGTCTGATTTGAGCCGTTTAAGGACCTGGTAACCATCCAGTACCGGCAGATTCAGATCGAGGAGCACCAACATCGGGATCATGGGGTCAGGCTTACCTCGCTCGCTTTTGCCGAATATGTAGTCGAGCGCCTGTTGGCCGTCGCTTACAGATACGATGGGATTCAAAATGTTGGAACGGCGCAGGTTCCTTTCGACCAATAAGCGATGACCCTCGTCATCTTCTACCAATAAGATTGCCATCGGTTGATTATTGCTGCTCATGATTTTCGTGGTTCTCGTCGGGGTACGTAGGCATCGAAAACGAGAACGTTGTTCCCTCCCCAAGTTGAGACGTGTACCAGATATGACCGGAATGGCGGCGGACCAGGGCCTGGACGTAAGCCAGCCCCATCCCTTCTCCGGGAACGTCTTGTCTTCCAGCGCGACGAAACGGCTCAAATACTTTATAATCATCTTCTGGCGAAATGCCGCGCCCATTATCGTGGACGTGAAATGTGACGTTCTCGCCCGAATTTTCCCCGGTAATTTCTATATGGCCGGGACGGTCTGGAAGCAAGTATAACACGGCGTTAGTCAAAATGTTGCCCATGATTTGCTCCATAGCCAC
This sequence comes from Aggregatilineales bacterium, assembly GCA_035309185.1. Taxonomy (GTDB): domain Bacteria; phylum Chloroflexota; class Anaerolineae; order Aggregatilineales; family UBA2796; genus DATGFK01. Next base: position 509 of record DATGFK010000595.1, on the reverse strand, counting down.
GTGATCGGCTACGGCTTGTGGCAGTTCGGCAACTTTGACCGTCACCTGGCGCTCTTTGATCTGGTGCGACAGGCTGTTCAGGATTGTGCTGACCAGGGCGTTCATGTCGATCGGCTCAAGGTGAAGTTCGTGCCGCCCCAGCCGCGAGAGCTTTAACACAGCGTTGACCAACCGATCCATCCGTTCGATGGCTGCCCCGATAAAATGAAGCGCTTCGGGAATGTCGTTGTCGAGCGCGTGGGCGATGGCTGCACGCTCCATGTCCGGGATGGAGGTCAAACCGCCGATGCGGTCTTGAATAGTCTTGACTGCGACCTCAAGTTCACCGGTAAAGCCTTTCAGATTAATCAGCGGCGCACGGAAATCGTGGGAAACGACGTAAGTAAAGCGCAGCAGTTCTTCGTTGGCCACTTCGAGTTCGGTAGTGCGCTCCCTGACGCGCAGTTCCAGCTTGTCGTGGGCTTCCTGTAACGCACGGGTGGCTTCGCGCAGTTCGGAAACGTCTTGGA
>DATGFK010000594.1:0-4662 GCA_035309185.1 Aggregatilineales bacterium | reverse complement strand
AGGCTGGTTTTGCTCAAACCGTTTACGCCGGATGCCCTCACGAACGTCGTCAAGAAGGCGTTGTCAACGCTTGTCGTGGACGAGGTTGCTCAGTAGGGAAGTCTGGATTGAACGCAATCATCGCACACTGGAACGCCAGTTTCAAGGAGACACATAGCGGTGAACATTCTATATGTCGAAGACGAACCGAACGACGCCCAATTGGTCGCAATGTATGTGCGATCTACGCCACATGAACTAGTGCTGGCTCATGACACGGGCGAAGCGGAAGCCGCGCTGGCCGACCAGCCAGGGTTGATCATGTTGGATTTGATGCTGCAACATGCGCGGGCGGGCTTTGGCTTTGCACGCGAACTGCGTGAGCAGGGTTATACTCAGCCCATCATCGCAGTGACGGCGCTGGCGACGGCGGATGACATGGAAGAATGCCGTAAATCCGGGTTCGACGATGTTCTTGTTAAGCCGTTTACGATCAGCCAGCTTGCCGAAATTATTGGACGTTACGCTATATAGTCTTAAATTTCCTATCCACAGGAGTTTCTCAAATGGCTTATATTTTGTTGGTGGAAGACAACCAGGCCAGCGCGGACATCGCCATCCACACCCTTCAGACTTCAGGTTATGAGGTTCGCCATTTCACGAGAGGTTTGGACGGCGCCAAAGTTGCTCGCAAAGAGCGGCCATCGTTGATCCTGATGGATTTCAACCTCCCAGACGTGGATGGCCGAACCTTAGCGCTCTTGCTCAAGAAACAGTTGGGCGATATGGAAGCGCCACCTATTGTTGCCTTTACCGCGCGTACGGGCCATTCTGAGGAGATGCTGGCACGCAGTTTCGGCTGCGAAGGCTTCATCAGCAAGCCTTTTACGCCCGCCGGGCTGCTCGATCTCGTCAACCGTCTGCTTCAGCAGCACGCAGCAATGAGTGACGCTAACCGACCCACTCCGCGTGACGCATAACTCAAGAGTACTTCACAGATAGACCTGGTAAACCTCACGCTTTTCGAGGATATTCACCAGGATTTGGCGTTCGAGGTCGGGCATAAATACGACTTCGGGAATGCCTAAAGTCTGACGCATCCGCTCATGAGCTTCATCGGGCATGGATACATCAAGCTGTACGTCGCGCAGCCGCAGTTTATTGTCGGCCAGCACCACGGCAACCAGTCCCCACTCGCTTTTCTTGAATTCGGTCTGCTTCTTGGCAGGTAAAGAGTCCAGGGGCAGCCACCCCACCAGTTCGTAATCTTCCTGGGGAACGGTCCAATCGGACTCCCCGACCCAGCCGTAATAGGGCGCGTCGGTGGTCGGCAGACCGCGCTGACTCTGGAAGGCAAACCAGCGTTTGGCGCCTTTTCGGGCCTCGCCCGCCGGAAGCACCGACACGTGAGCGATCAGTAGCGCAGGCACGCGATCCACGACGATCTGTGGGATGATCGTCTTGTCCAACACGCGCATCTGCACAGAAATCTCATAAACGCCTGCTTTGGGATTCTTTGCCATCTGGTCAAAATCTCCAATGAGTTCGACAAAGGCCGTTTGGCCTAAAATGAACGATTCGAATACTATCTTGCCACGAGGATACAGTAAACCATCACGGGCTCAGCAAGACTTTCCCTTTGGTCTGGCGATCCTCCATGTAGCGCTGTGCCGAGGCGGCTTCCGCCAGGGGAAAAGTCCGGTCAATGCGCACATTCAATTGGCCGGCTGCCATCCAGGTGAACAGGTCATTCGCGCGGCGCATCAATTCATCCTGCGTCAATATGTAATGCCCGAGCGTTGGCCGGGTCAGGAACAACGATCCCTTCTGATTAAGTAATTGCGGGCTGATCGGCTCGGCTGGCCCGCTGGATTGCCCAAACAGCACCATATAGCCGCGCGGCTTCAGGACATTCAAGCCTTTGAGAAAGGTCTCTTTGCCAACCGAATCGTAGACGACCTCGACGCCTTTATCGTCGGTCAGGCGCTTCGTTTCCGCCTCAAAGTCCTCGTGGGAGTACAGGATCACCTCGTCCGCTCCGGCCTGGCGGGCCAGTTGCGCCTTCTCCTCGGTAGATACCGTGCCAATTACACGCGCGCCAAACTTCTTTGCAATTTGAACCAGCAGCAGCCCAACCCCGCCGGACGCCGCGTGGATGAGCGCCGTATCGCCTTTTTTGAGTGGATATGTTGACGTAGCGAGGTAATGCGCCGTCAGCCCTTGTAGCATTACCGCCGCTCCCTGCTGTGACGAGATCGTCTCGGGCAGCGGGACAACCTTGGAGGCAGGCGCAAGCGCGTACTCAGCATAGCCGCCGCTCCCGTTGGCCGTTGCCACACGCTGCCCCACGCGCAGGCCGTTCACATTCTCTCCGAGGGCATCTATCACCCCAGCAAACTCCGGGCCTGGCGTAAAGGGCAGCGTTGTCACGTACCATCCTCTGCGGTTGTAGATTTCCGTGAAGTTCAGGCCGATGGCCTCGACTTTGACACGCACCTGGTCACCTTCGGGGTTGGGAACGTCAATTTCCTCCAGGACCAACTTGCTGGCATCACCTGTTTCGTGAAATCGTATTGCGCGCACGCTTTCGCTCCTGTTTGGATGAACTGAGCGCCACCATTATCCTCAAAAACAGGTGGGATCAAAACAGGCTATGCAACTGCGCATATTGCAGCAACATGATCGTTTTGGCGTCCATGATCTCGCCGGACGCCACCATCCGCAGTGCGTCCGAAAAGGACAGTTCAAGCACGCCTACGTCTTCCCCTTCGGCGATCTGGCCGCCGCCCTCGCTCACTTTGGCCGCACTGTCGTATTCGGCGATGAAAAAGTACAGGCGCTCAGTCACCGAACCCGGACTCATGAAAGCCTCAAAAATCTTGTGGACGCTGCTCAAGCGGTAGCCTAATTCCTCTTCCGCCTCGGCCTGAATGGCGCTTACCGGGTCGCGCGCGTCGAGCAGCCCGGCGCACGCCTCGATCAACATGCCCGAATGATCGTTCACGAAGGCGGGATAGCGGAATTGCCGTGTCAATAGCACGGTTTTTTGCTGGCGGTTGAAAGGCAGGATCACGGCGCCATTGCCCCGGTCGTACGTTTCCCGGCTGAGTAGCTGCCAGCTTCCATCGGCACGCTGAAACTCAAACGTGGTCTTTTTAAGGATGTACCAATTGTCGGAAAGCACTTCGACGTTCAGTATGCGTACGCGATCATTAATGAACGTGTTCATTTTGTTCTGTTTAGCCTTTGCTTGCAGGATTTGATCCCGACTTTAGCAGATAACGATGCGCCCGGCTGTGGCTGTCAGGTTGCTGTCGGGAATCCATCAGGCGTTAAGACCGTTCGTCATGATCCCGGCGAAGCTGGCCCATGCCGACAGTAGTGCGGATGCCGACCCCTGCGTAGAACGCGAACTCCGTAAGCAGGGCCATAGCCTGCACACGTTGTTGGAACGCATCTCCTGATAGCGTCAGTTTTCCTGGCAGAATAGCATACTCAACGGAGCCGGTGAAACCGATAACCTTCTCGTCGCCGCCCATCTTGATGCCGTGCGTGGCGATCTGGTGGCGGGCAATGGCGACGGATTGCGCAAGGAAATCGTCCATTTGTAGCGGCAGCATCACCGGACTGAAATTGTTCCAGGCGCGGATCAGACTGCCATAGACCAGCTCTGGTAGGGGCAAAGGCAAAAGAATTCCGTGATGCCGAAAGGCCGTTGGCGTCTCGAAGCGCAGCTTGACTCGCGGCTTAAATCCCTGATTCAACTCGGAGGCGGCGCGGTCAAATGTGGCACGGGCAAGCAGCTCGTAGTCCGAGTTTCCTGCCCAGGGATGCGCATGAGCGTCTAGCGTGACATTTACGATCTCGATTTCCACGCCCGCCAGGATGAGACTGCCCTGAAGGTGGGGCAAAAATACCTGTTCAAGGTGTGAGGTGAGTTCGGGCGAAAGGCTGGTGAGACGGAGCCAGGGCAGAGCCTCACTTTCCGTTCGCGGGATAATTACCGTGACCGTGTACGGGCGGCGATCCTGGCCGCCCTTGTCGTGCAGTGCGCGCGCAAGGGCAGGATCGCTCTGACGGATAGTATCCAGCAACCATGCCTGGGCCGCCCGTCCCAGAAATTCGGGGAGGGGGCGAGTCGGTTTTAGCGAGATGACTGCCGCGAGAAGTGCCATGCCTCAATATTAACCAAGTTGGCGCGGGCAAAAAAACTGCGGACACGGCGGTGCCCGCAGTTAGAAGATTCATTGTTTGGCGGCAAGGCGTATTACCGCCTCTTCAAGTGACTACCGCTCCTGTGATCGTTCTCGTAGCAGTGTACCATAACATATAGTCCCCTTTGGGCCGTGGCCTGCGCCATGCATATAAAGAAAATAGTGCTATAGCGACAAAAATGAATTGTGATCAGTTCGCCATTCGTATGGTAGACTCGGCAGCACACCGTAAATGATGCCGGAGATAGTTCGTCCGGCAATGTGCTACAGGAGACTCCAAAATGACGGTCGCCATCGTATTGATCACTATTGAGCGCGCTAAAGTGGATGAAGTGGCACAGCAGCTCCTTGGAGTGGATGGAGTGGCAGAAGTCTATTCGGTTGCCGGACAGTGGGATCTGGTCGCGGTTCTGCGTACCGGCACCAATGAAGAGATCGCAGACGTGATGACCGGCCACATCCGCAAAAT
>DATGFK010000593.1:0-2115 GCA_035309185.1 Aggregatilineales bacterium | reverse complement strand
GCGCGCGAGGCTGCAGCGTCCTGCTTCGACGCCGTCGCCGCTGAATTCGATCCCCAGGCGCGCCCCGACGTGATCATCCTGGCAACGCCAGTACGGGCGATATTACAGTGGCTTCGGGCGCTGCCAGCGCAAATTGCTCCCGGTACGCTGATCCTTGACCTGGGCAGCAGCAAACGCGAGATCGTGGCGCTGATGGATGCACTGCCCGATTCGCTGCTGGCAGTGGGTGGGCATCCCATGTGCGGCAAAGAATCGAGTGGCCCCGGCGAGGCCGAAAGCAGTCTATTTGTCGGGCGTCCCTTTGTTTTGTGTCGCACGATACGCACGACGACGGCGGCATGGGATTTTGCCATACAAATCGTCGCCGCACTCGACGCGCAACTGGTCAACCTGGACGCAGAACAGCACGATCAGGCCGTTGCCGCCATCAGCCATTTGCCTTATCTGGTCAGCAGTGGGCTGGTTGCGACGGTTCAGGAACGTGCTCGTGAGGATGACGCGCCCTGGCGGCTTGCATCCACTGGCTTTCGCGACACGTCGCGGATGGCTGGCAGCAACGTCACCATGATGGCAGATACACTGTTGACCAACCGCGATTCTGTCCTGGACAGCCTGGCATCCTTTCGAAAGCAGCTTGAGCAAATCGAGGCTGCTTTACGTTCATCCGACGAATGGACATTGCGCGCTATACTTGATGGTGTCCATGAGGCCAGAAATGATTGGTTTCGCCAGTGGAACGCTGCGCGACTCACTTCGGGTGGAGTAGGCAATGCCGATTGATGCTCAGACACAATTGGTGGGGGTTATTGGATGGCCTGTAGCCCATTCGATCTCTCCCGCCATCCAGAATGCTGCTTTCAGCTACGCAGGACTGAACTGGCGCTATGTGCCGCTACCCGTGCATACGGAAAACCTTGCAGCAGCGATTCGGGGCCTGGCCGCACTCGGCTTCCGAGGCGCGAACATTACCATCCCCCACAAAGTAGACGTGATACCCCTGCTTGATGCGATTACAGAGTCGGTCACCGTGGCCGGTGCGGTCAACACGATCCGCATTGATCGCAATACCAGCCTACTGGAAGGGCTGAATACCGACATGGGCGGCTTCTTGACTGATCTGGCCGCCAACAAGGTCAAGATCGGCAAAGATAGTCGGGCCGTGATCCTTGGCGCTGGCGGCGCGGCGCGCGCGGCGGCAGCAGCCCTGGTTCGCTCCGGGGCGCACGTGTATGTGATCAACCGCACTCCGGGTCACGCCGAAGGCATTGTGAAATTCGTCCAGTCAAGCTGGTCGCAACCGAACATCGAAATGGTTTACCTGGAGAATCTTTACGAGGCCTCGCGCGGTGTGGGCCTGATTGTCAACGCGACGCCAGTCGGTCAGTGGCCGAACGTGGATGCTTCTCCCTGGCCGGAAAAAGTACCCTTTCCGGAAGGAGCAACTATCTATGATATGGTCTATCGCCCACTCAAGACTAAATTCATGCAAGACGCTGAACGGGCGGGCCTGCGCGCCCTGGGTGGCCTGGGTATGCTCGTATACCAGGGCGCAGCCGCCTATGATATGTGGACGGGCAAAAGAGCGCCCATTGACGTGATGAAAGTGATTGCGATGCAGACTCTTTCCGAGAATGCCCCACCCAATCTGGTCGGTGTGGAATAAAGAGTTTTCAGGATACGGGAAATCACTATGCTGCGTTTTTTGACTTCCGGTGAATCGCATGGGCCGCTGCTTACGGCCATTTTAGAGGGCATTCCGGCGGGCCTGGCGCTGACCACCGCCGATGTGGACACTGACTTGGCCCGTCGCCAGCAAGGTTACGGGCGTGGCGGGCGCATGGCTATCGAAAAGGATCATGTCCAGTTCTCGGCGGGCGTCGTGGCAGGACAAACTACGGGCGCACCGATTGGACTTCTGGTCGAAAACCGCGATTACAAAAACTGGGCCGAAAAAACCATCGAGCCGATGACCATTCCGCGTCCGGGCCATGCAGACCTGACCGGGGCCGTGAAGTACGGCTACCGCGAACTGCGCCTGAGCCTGGAACGCGCCAGCGCACGCGAAACGACGATGCGCGTGGCCGTCGCTGCCGTCTGCAAGAAATTCCTGGGCGA
>DATGFK010000592.1:0-3470 GCA_035309185.1 Aggregatilineales bacterium | reverse complement strand
CTCACCGATTACGCGACGAGCCACGAAGTTTTTACCCTGAACGCGCCTTACGAAGACGGCACAATGTCAGATCGGGGTGAAGTGACCTCGCGTATTAACCAGCAGGATCACGTCAAGCCACAGACGATTTTCCCGGCCGTTATCACCACTCGCGATCTAACCCCAGCGCTATTCAACTACGTGTTGCTAAACGTGCTGCGAACGACCCGCTATGGTGCAACGACCACACGAGGCGGCACCGTTCGCAATCATGTTGTGGCGATTGTATTGAGTGATGGCGAGATCTTCAGTAACCTGTTGTTCACACAGCGGCTCTATGATCGACTCCAGCCGTCAGGTAACGATCCTGTAGCCATACAGGCGGCACTTCAGGCTGCCGGGGAGGTTGTTCCCGAACTGCTGGCGGAAGATAGCGTCCGTGACACGCAGTTGCTGCTGGGCGACGAATTGCAGAGCTATCTACACCAAATCAGCAGCCTGGACGGCGAAACGCTTGCGCAACAGCTTTCCCAGGCGACCAGCGAATCGCAGGTCTACCACCGCGCTTATATCGCCAAGCCTGAAAAGAAAAGCTCCAAGAAATAGGCAGGTCAAGCCATGCTCCTTTACCATTGTCGCTTGACGTTCCACGAGAACCTGTACTACGAAACGCGCACGCTGGGGCGGCTATACGAGACAGGGCGGCTGCTACACAACATCGCATTGTGCTATGCACTCGGCTTCGCCCAAACGACCTATCATCATGAAGACGATATACCCAGATATGCACAGGAACTTGCCGTCCTGAACGATGCGAACATCTACGTAACTCCGGCTAGTGGCGAAGATGTGCAGTACGCGATCCATACTTTCAAGCTGGGCGACGAACGCAACGCGGTCTTCTTGGAGCGCAGCAACGTCAATATCCCGACCTATGGACGCGCGAAAGAAGTCAGTGTAGGCAGCCGGTTTCGGTTTGGTGTCTTGTGCGAGCAGCCGCCGAGTTTCCCTGGTTGGCTCCGCATGGGTCTATGGATGAGCAAGGCGCGGCTCGAAGTTCAGGAGATCCCGTTGCAGCGAATCTCGCAGCAGCGTGAAGAGACGATTTCGGCTTATCCGCTGAACCCGGCAGACATACCTGAGTCGGCTGCATTGCGCCTGTTCGATCTGGTTTCGATGCGTCCAAGCAGTCTTGTAGAGAATGCCCTGATCGAGAGCGAGGATTGGTGGTCTGGTAGGCTGCCCAACGACAATCCGATCTATCTGCCGGTGGGGCTGCGCCATCAGGTCACGGTTTAGGAGAAAGTATGTCTTATGGATAGCCTTCGCCTGTATGCAATCATATTTCGGCTTACTGCAATCCGACCGGGCGCAATCCCTGCCGATCACGGCGACCAGGCACGGGCAGCACTTTTCGATCTGGTGCGGCGCGGAGATCTGCCGCTGGCAGAGAAGTTACACGATCAGAACATCCAGAAGCCGTACACCATCAGCCTGCTGGACGGTGGCAAGCGCGACAGAAGTGACGCGCTTCATTTTGGCGAGGGCGACTCGGCTTATTGGCGCTTCACGCTGCTTCAGGAGGCGGCGTTTGAAGCGCTGCTACGACGATATTTGCTCAACCGTTCCCTGCCGCATGTTCGCATCGGTCATATCGAATTTGCTATCTCCGATGCTTTCGCGTCGGGTGCCGGTCATCCAGAGAGCGGGCATACTTCTGTTGCCGAATTGCAGTCACGTTGGGACTGCACCCCTGAAAGTTTGGCGACGCAACTTGAATTGACTTTCCGTTCGCCCACTGTATTCAGTTTAGGGACGGATCGCGAGACCGGTGAACGACGCTGGCATTCAATGCCAGACGCTCCGATGTTGTTTAGCACACTCCGCAAAAAATGGCTCTCCCTCGGAGGTGCCGCACCAGGAGACGAATTCGACCAATGGACGCGCCAGTTTGTAGAAGCTGAACCGCTTCATTTAGAGACTCGAACAGTGGTTGTCGAGCGGCGACCCGTAAACGGATTCCTGGGACGCACCCGGTTCCGGGTCCGGGGTGACCGACGGTGGCTGCCACTCTTACACCTCCTGGCGGACCTTACATTTTGGACTGGGGCAGGGTATCAAACTACCAGAGGTATGGGCCGTGTCCAGCGTAGCGAGGCAAGGTGAGATAGAGGATTACATATAATGGCTGAACTTCCGGACTATCTGCCGTTAAGTTACCTTAACCAGCTCGCCTACTGTCCTCGACGTTTCTGGCTCATGTATTACCAGTCTGAAATTGAGATCAATGCGCCCATGCTTGAGGGTACTCTACGTCATAAAAACGCCCATGATCCCGGCCAACGCAAAGATGAGGATGGGCGCATCCTCCGCAGTGTCCAGGTATGGAGCGACACGTTGCATGTCGCAGGGGTAGCAGACTTTGTAGAGGAACGCCACGGTGTGCTTACTCCCGTTGAGCATAAACGTGGGCGTATGGGGCAGTGGGTTAACGATCATGTGCAACTGTGCGCCCAGGCTATCTGTCTTGAGGAACGAACGGGCATTGTCGTGCCAGAAGGAGAGATATTTTACTGGGGCAATCGCCGCCGTGAGCGGGTGGAACTGAACGAAACCTTGCGAGAACATACACGTGCAATTGCCGCACAAGCATTTGAATTGCTTTCACAGGGACAAATGCCGATACCGATTGATCACCCGGCCAAATGTCGTGATTGCAGCATGGAGCCAATCTGTCTGCCAAGAGAGACGCTCCGTATTTTGAAGGAGGAAGCGAAATGACTGTACTTTATCTTACCGAACAAAATGCTTCCGTGCGCCTGGATGGTGAAACACTATTGGTGCGGATTCCAGAACGCGATGGGAAGCAGGCTCAAAAGTTACGCGTTCCCATTGGAAAAGTAAGCCAGGTTGTTGTCTTTGGAAACATTACGCTCACGACTCCAGCGATTACCGCACTCATCGAGCAGCATTCAGAAATTTGTTATCTAAGTCCCTTCGGGAAATTCGTTGGGCGCGTCTCAGGCGACTTTCACAAAATGGGCAACTGCGGTTACGCCAGCACATAGCACATCATGATCCCTCAGCCGCGTTGCACGTTGCAGCTACGTGCATCCGAAGCAAATTGCATAATCAACGTACTCTCCTTCTACGCAGCGGTCGTATACACGAGAACCAAGACATTGATGATGCAGCCGAGGTGATTGGCAAGATGATCGAGCATCTCGACGCCTTATCATCAGAGGGCGTTATAGCGCCAGATCCCTCTCGACCGCAGGCAGATACTCCGTTAGGGCAACTAATGGGGATCGAAGGAGCAGCTGCGGCGGCCTATTTTGGCGTATATGGCCAGTTGTTCATTGATAAGTGGGGGCGTGCCTTTACGGGGCGCCACAAACGTCCACCAACCGACCCAATCAACGCCCTACTTTCCTACGGTTATACGCTGTTGACCTCTCAAGCAGTTGCGGCAGCCCAAATTGTTGGGTTTG
>DATGFK010000591.1:0-4555 GCA_035309185.1 Aggregatilineales bacterium | reverse complement strand
GCTTTTACGCCTTGAAGTGTCCATGCGTTGCAAAGTCACGAAATTTGGGTAGTTTTTTGGGGGGCTTATGTGTATAGTGAACAAATAGCCTACCGATTCGGCATTTTGCCGAAAATTATACGGGCAAATTTGTAGCGCTTTTTACGAAGATTTGACACGTCACCTCCCGTAACATGGTGTGAAGTTCGATTTTCAGTCATTGCGGAGGGGCAACATGACCGAATCCAGCCAGCCCAGTACGGGCATGAAGAAGACGCTAGGGCTGACCGGCGTCACCGTTAATGCGATGGCATTGATCGCGCCTGGTGCATTCTTGTGGATGACGTACCAGATTCAGGCTGCCAGCGCCGATACAGCCGGCAACAGCACCGCTTCCGACATGTGGACAGGTATCGTCGCCGCACTCATTGTGGCCTTCCTGACCGCGCTTGCATTCTCCGAACTTGCGCGCCGTTACCCGGAAGCAGGTACGGGCGGTTCGTACTATTTTGCCGAGAAGGTATTCCTGGATAAAGAGAATCCTGCGCACCACCGTTGGGCGCGGCTGGCTAAGTTCATCACCGGATGGGCCGCTCACCTGTTTTATTGGGTGTATCCCGGTGTCATGGTCGCCTTCTTCGCCACGCTTGTGCAGTATGTTGTACAGCAAATATTCCCATCGGGGCCGATCTTCGATCTCTTCAGTAGTAATATCACCCTCGTCGTCATTGCAGTGCTATTCTCCGCTGGAGTCGGCGCGATTGCCTGGCGTGGTATCAGTGGTTCGACGAATGTGGCAATTGCCATCAATGTTATTCAGTTGGTTGCGCTCATAGGCTTTAGCATCATGGCGCTGGCCTTCCGTATCGCCAACCCGCTTGCCGTACAGCCAACTGAATGGTATCACCCCGGCGTTACGTCCGTCACATTCCCGCATAGCTTCTCATCTATGTTGGTACAGGCAACCATTGCTATCCTGATCCTGGTCGGTTTTGAATCCTCCACCTCTCTGGCTGGCGAAGCCAAGAATCCCCGTCGGGACATTCCGCGCGGCGTGATCCTCTCGCTCATCATCCAGGGGCTTTTCGCCTACCTGTTTGAATACTTTGCCGCGAATTACGCGCTGGTGAACTCGGGCGCGCACGCTTTCGGAACGGGTCTGGGCTACGGAGCCGTTGCCGCCAGCGGGTCAACTGCTGCGGTACCCGAAGCGGTGGGCATCGCCGCAGCCGGGCTGTCCGGCGCACCGCTTGGCGATATGATCAAACAGATTGGCGGGGCCTTCTTCACCCCGCAGGTAGGCTTCATTCTGATGATCATCACCGCCCTGACCGTCGTCATCGCCATCGTGGGAACCACTCTGGCTGCCATGAATACCGGCGTCCGAATCAGCTTTGCGATGGCTCAGGACAAGGAAATGCCTGAACTGCTTGGTGCGCTACACGACAAATACGCGACCCCACACATGGCTATCCTCGTGATGGTTATCGTCTCAGCGATCATTGGCGCGTTGGGTGTGCTGGGCGGTATTGTGACGCTTTCGGCAGTGACCTACGCCTCAAATCTGGGTACCTTTATCCTCTATGCCCTGATCTGCCTTGCCACGATCATTGGTTTCACTGGGACCAAGGAGTTCAACGCTTTCAAACACGTCGTAATTCCGGTCCTGGGTCTCATTACCAACCTGGGGCTGGCCTTTGGTATCTTTGCGCTGAACTTCGCAGCGGGCGGTACTGCGGCCACTGAAGTCAGCATTGCACTTGCAATTGCTGGAGGTTGGCTGCTGGTCAGTGTAATCTTCTTTGTCGTCAACAGTCGCCAGACCGGGAGGGCTATCATACCTTCGCCTAAACCAGCTACAAGCACGAACTAATTCATACCGGTTTTGCTTGGCCGGTGAAGCAGGGCCGATCTGCGTAGGTCGGCCTGTTCCAACAAATTCCGTACGTCAAGGGAGGCAGAATGTCATCTGCCTCCCGCGACCTTTTTTATAGGGTAATCGCCTATGACTGGCACAACAGTTCCGAAAATCGCAGCGTTTGGCCTCTCGGATACGGGTAAAGTCCGTGAGGACAACCAGGACGCCCTTAAACTGTGCGAAGAAGACGAGCCAACCACGTCGGATTTTGGCTATGTATTTGCCATTGCAGACGGTATGGGTGGTTACAGCCACGGTGGAATCGCCAGCGCGACAGCCCTTTCAGCTTTTTTTGGCAGGGTCTACAGCGGAAACCCTGGTCAGGTCGATCAGCGGATGCGCAAGGCGATCCAGGAGGCCAACGTCGGGGTTTACCAGCAGGCTGTTCGGCTGGGCGTACGACGCATGGGAACGACGCTGACCGCAGTCAGTATTCTTGGCAACCGGATGGTTGTAGGACACGTCGGTGACAGCCGGGCCTACCTGGTTCGGGACGGCGAGGCGCGCTGCATCACCAATGATCACACTGCCGTTGGCGATCTGGTGCGGATGCGCGTTCTATCGCCAGACAAGGTTCGGCATCATGCACAACGTTCAGTTCTCAACCGCTGCCTCGGCCTGGAACTCTTTGTTCAGCCCGACATTTCGCAAGTATCCCTGGAGCCAGGCGATGTCATTATCCTGTGTACTGATGGCGTTTGGTCCGTCATCGAAGATCACGAGTTTGGACAGTTGGTTACCGACAAATCTGACCTGGAAACTGTGACTCGTAGCGTGATAGCGTTGGCGCTTGAACGCGATACCGACGATAACGTATCGGCTGTCGCCATTCACGCCGAGGAGTTGGGCGCCGAACCGGTCACAGCGCGCGTACGCCGAAGTTTTGGATTCCCCGCCTTTTTGCGGAGCAATGCCGCCGACAAATCATGAACAAAATCAACCAAAAACAGGCTAGACATGATTGCGTCTCCACCTTCCTCCGATTATAATTCCGCCCATGATGTTGCAAATTGGCGACCAGTTTGACCACTTTCAGATTCGTGCGCACATCGCCCAGGGGGGGATGAGCGACATTTATCGCGTTTACGATCTGCTCACTACTCGTGAAGTTGTCCTCAAAGTTCCAGACAAGATGATGATCGGCGATCCGGGGCAATACGAGCGTTTTCAACGTGAATTGGAAGTCACAAACACGTTGAAACACCCGGCTATACAGAAGGGATTGGGTTCCGGACAATTCAACCGGACTCCCTATCTGGTCACGGAACTGGTCGAAGGACAGTCTCTGCGAGAACTTATAGACAAAAAAGCGCCTATGCCCCCTGACGAGGCGCTTGGCCTGATCCGCAAGATTGCGGAAGGCATCGCGTATTGCCACGAAAAAGGCGTCATTCACCGCGACTTGAAGCCGGAAAACGTACTGGTGAAGTCAGACGGCCAACCCGTAATCCTTGACTTCGGCCTGGCGCTGACCAAATCGTCGCATCGCGTCACCTATGCAAACCTGACCAACACGGCAGGCACACCTGACTACATGGCCCCAGAACAGATCGAAGGCCAGCGCGGTGACGAACGTACTGACCTGTATGCCATTGGCACGATACTTTACGAAATGCTGGCAGGGCATCCTCCGTTCCATGGCGACAACAGCCTGTCCGTGATGGCGCAACACCTCCAGGCGCCTCTTCCACGCCTGGATCGTGAGCGACCTGATATTTCTCCACACCTTGCAGCCATTGTGACACGCTGCTTGCAGCGCAATCCCGACGAACGTTATCCAAACGTACAGGCGTTTATCGAAGCCCTGGATCACCCGGACAGCGCCGATACAACCATCCTGGAAACCGGTACTGGCGTGGCAACTCACGTTCCCTTCTGGCGCACCCAGCGCGCCAGGGTGATTGGCGGAACGATCCTCGTTATCCTGGTTATTATCCTCTTATCCATCGCGGCGGCATCTGTTCGAGGTTTAGGCCACTAATGCCCGATCCACAAGCTGAACAAAAACGTGACATCCTTTCTCGCGTAGAAAAACAACAGATTCGCTTTATTGATCTACAATTTACAGACGTGGTCGGCGCGGTGAAAAACGTGACCATTCCCGCCACGGAACTGAAGATTGCGCTTGACCAGGGAATCTGGTTCGACGGCTCTTCCATTGAAGGCTTTGCACGGATCGCGGAAAGCGATATGTACCTCCAGCCGGATGTCGCGACGTTCGCTATTCTGCCCTGGATTTCGGGCGACGAGGCAACTGCCCGCTTGATCTGTGATGTTTACACACCCAACGGCGACCCGTTCCTGGGCGACCCGCGCCGGGTGTTGAGCCGGGTGCTGGACGAGGCAGCCGAGATGGGCTTCACCTTCCAAACTGGGCCGGAGTTGGAATTTTTTCTGCTCAAGCCTGCCGCCGATGGCAGTGTGATCCCGCCCGTGCCGCACGACAGCGCCGGGTACTTTGACATCCCCACGGATCTGGCTGCCGGGCTGCGGCGGCAGATGGTTACACAACTGGCTGCTTTTGGCATAGACGTGGAAGCCATGCATCACGAAGTTGCAACCGGCCAGCATGAAATTGATTTCCGCTATGGCGACGCCCTGACGATTGCCGACCATGCCGTGACGTTTCGCGTGGCACTGAAGATCCTTGCGCAGCAA
>DATGFK010000590.1:0-5618 GCA_035309185.1 Aggregatilineales bacterium | reverse complement strand
CAGCGAGTACCCACTCCAGGGACGCGCTGGAACAGGCGTGATCACGATCAAGCTTATGCCTGGGGATCGTGTAGCGGCGGCCTCCATCGGTCGTGTGGACGATCTCGAAGTGCTGCTGACGGCCAGGGGCAAATTCAAATTGGTGAAGTTCCGCACCGCGCCGAGTAACCCCCGCGCCGGGAAGGGCGATTACGTCATTTCGTTGGGCAAGACGGATCGCGTGTGCGCCATCACGCAGATCGTGCAGCGGCCCGTTGCGCCGCCAACTTTAAGCCATGAGCCGGGAAGCAATGGCGGTTCCGAGTACCCAGAATAGCTGGAAGCGCAACAAACGTAGAGCTGGCCGGTTCAGGTAGACAGTCGAATTGACCTGTTGAGCGCCTCACGCGAGCGCAGGCGAGAAAGGCCGCGCGTCCACTCGATCCAGGCGACCTGTCCGTATTGGCCGCCAGTGCGTTGATCATAGTCTGCCAATACCTGCTGCAACTGGGTTCCCACCGTTCGCGAGTCCAGCGGATGCGGATTGGTTCCACGAATCAACAGTGGCAACCGGCAATCATGGATCGCATCCACAAAATTGACGAAGCGTGACAGGTGGCCTAAAAAGTTCAGGCCAACCGACTCGGCAGAAATCTCTGCGAAGAAAGGGACGCTATCCAGCAAGATTGCCGCCGCCCCGCTTTCTGTGAAGCACGCCGCAAAATCACCTTTCATCAAGGGCTGGTTTTCGAGCCTGCTCCAATCGAGATAGGCAAGCACCCGACCATCAATTTCGGCGCGTGTGATGGGAACGCCGTAAAAAGTCTCTATGTCATAGTGATTGACAGCGAATAGATCAAAGATCGGGTGAGGCGCGTTGGGAAGGCACACCCTGGCAATGTCGCCCTGCCGGTGATCCAGTCCGCGCAACGCGATCACGCGCACGTGATCCGGCGCCAGGTGGAGCTGATCCTGTGCCAAATTGCTGGATAGGATGACCAGGATGCCATGCTGTGCCAGCAGTTCGCTGAAATAAACATAGCCTTCGAGTTCGGCCTCATCTACAATGACGACCTTACCTTGCAGACGCTCCATCAAATCAAGGAGCGCAGAATCGCTTTCGCTGGCGGTATCTTCATCGAATGTCCAATGTCGCAAGACGTTGTTCCAGTCACGGGCGCTCAAAACGGCAGTTGGGGTCGAAAACAGACTTAACGGCGTGACGTGTAGAACAGGCTTTTGGGAAAAGTAGCCCACGACGTTCCCCGACGCAACCATGCCGCGACAACTCATTGAGACGGGCAGATTCAGGCGATACAGGGCCTCGTCCAGTAGCATGAGCAATGTTGTCTTGCCGATTCCGGGCGCGCCCGACACAAATAAGGGTTTTACAAATTGATCGCTTGTTTCAGGATGAGCAAGATAGTGCGCAACAGGAAAAACTATCTGGGTTTTCACCTCGGCAAGGTCGAAGTCTTCCTGCCGCAGGTCCGCAAATCCATCCATCACTGCGATCATCTCGTTGTAGATCGTTTCAGCAAGCACGAACGCGGCGCTGCCATCGGCAGGATGATTGGCCGCCGACGTTCGCCGGTCATTCCCAACTCGTTTCAGGATGCGCATGGTACGAAGCGCGACTGTAGGTAAATTGCGGTAATCATTTGTCAATTGTCCCATATCATCGGAACAGGTTGCCAGCTTCGATTTAGTCTCTGTCGAAATCGCTTGCACAGGGAACAGAGGGTTTATGGTAGCCTGGGGAATTTGCACAATTCGGACTCGATGTCAGGCGATTCTGTTTGACTTTGTCTCGGCGCGCTTTACAATAGATACAATCTCGCGAAGTTTATGGATTGGCATTCCAGGATTGTGGCAGGAATTACGATGTTGGCCTGCGTCTGTAGCTGCGTTTGCTGTATGTGCTGCCAGGATGAGCATCCTGTGGGCGCGGCTTGACCCGGTGCTGACCGTTTGAAGTTTGTGTAAGAAGCATCCAAAAGCCCCGGCCACTATGCCGGGGCTTTCTTTTAAGCTGATCCCGACACGAAACTGTTCAGGAATCGTTACAGGAGGAAGTGCCGATGATGGCAACAAATTGGAAAGAAGCACTATCCGCACGAATACCCGAAGATCGTGCCCACGACATTGACATTTTTGAAGGGCAACTCGAACTGCGTCGGCAAAATAAACTCGACGAAAAGGTTTTTGCGGAGACCCGGCTGCGGTGGGGCATTTACGGCCAGCGCTACGACAACGGGCAGCGCTTTGATGGCAAGACCACGCGCAGCCTGGCCTATCCAGCGGGTGAGCTGACCAAAGGGCCAAGCACCCTTTTTGATGCGCCGGGAATGCAGCGCATCAAGATCCCCTTCGGCGGACTGAATCCCGACCAGATGGATGGCCTTGCCGAACTGGCCGACGAGTATTCAGATGGAATTCTGCACGTCACCACGCGCCAGGATTTCCAACTGCACTTCATTCACATTGACGATACGCCGTCGCTCATGCGCCGCCTGGCCGCCGTCGGCGTGACGACACAGGAAGCGTGTGGCAATACCGTGCGCAATGTAACTGCCTGCCCACTGGCGGGCATCTGCCACGACGAACCCTTCGACGTGACCCCTTACGCCAGCGCGATGGCCTATTTCTTGCTCGGCCACGAAGATACGCAGGATTTTGGCCGTAAGTTCAAGACGGCCTTTTCGGGCTGCGAACAGCACGCCTGCGGCCTGACAAACATCCACGACTTCGGGCTGCTAGCGCGCGTCAAGGAAGTGGACGGCAAGCCCAAGCGCGGCTTCACCGTGTTCGTAGGCGGTGGCCTGGGGACGATCCCGCATCAGGCCAAAGTTCTGAGCGACTTTGTTCCAGAAGAGGAAATCTTGCCCATCGGGCAGTCCATTTCGCGGGTGTTTGCGCGCCTGGGCGAAAAGAAGAACCGCAACCGTGCCCGCTTGAAGTTCCTGGTCGATCAGCTTGGCATTGATGAGTTCCGCCGCCTCGTCTATGAGGAGCGCGAAAAGCTGCCCTACGACGAGCGCTGGACGAACTTCCTGAAGACCCTCCCGGACTACCATGAAACGCCCGTGAAGCCCGCGCTCTCGCTCAATGGAAGCGCGAAGCCAGATGGCTTCGAGGCCTGGGCCAAAACGAACGTCTATCCACAGCGCCAGCACGATTACGTCGCAGTCTATGTCAACCTGCCCCTGGGCGACATCACTTCGCGCCAGATGTTTGCGCTGTCCGACATCGTACGCAAATATTCCGGCGACAACGTCCGCACGACTGTGGAACAGAATCTTCTGCTGCGCTGGGTTTCAGAAGCTGACCTGCCTGCGCTTTATAACGATCTCAAGGCAATCGGCCTGGGCGAAGGCGGGATCGGCACCATCGTGGACATCACGTCTTGCCCTGGCACGGATACCTGCAAGCTTGGCATCTCGTCGTCGCGGGGGCTGGCCGGGGAACTGCGTGAGCAGCTAACCGCCAAACTGCCCACACTGCCGGACGCCGTGAAAGACCTCAAGATCAAGATCAGCGGCTGCTTCAACTCGTGCGGGCAACACCACATTGCCGACATCGGCTTCTTCGGGAACAGCCGCCGTTCCGGAAATTACATGGTGCCGCACTTCCAGGTTGTGCTGGGTGGCAAATGGAAGGAAAACGCAGGCAGCTACGGATTGGCCGTCGGTGCGGTACCTTCAAAGCGCGTCCCCGACGTGCTGGACGTGATCACCAATCGCTACGCCAATGAACGCCAGGACGGGGAAAGCTTCCAGTCGTGGATCGCGCGCTTTGGCAAGAAAGAAATTCGCGCCCTGCTGGAACCCTACATGCAGCTTCCAACCTACGACGAGAATCCAACGCTCTATTCCGACTGGGGCGACAGCCGCGAATTCTCCATCGGTGACATCGGCGTGGGCGAATGCGCCGGGGAAGTCGTTTCGCTGTTCTCGATGGAGATTGCCAAGGCGGAATCGAAGCACTTTGACGCCCTCATCGCCCTGGACGACGACCATATCGCGCAGGCCGACGAAGGCGCCTACAGAGCCATGATCCTGGCTGCTCGTGCGCTCGTTCGCACCCAGTTCTGGAACGTTTCGGACGATCCAAATAAAGTCGTTGAGGAGTTCCGCTCTCGCTTCTATGATACGAAGCTCTTCTTTGACCAGTACGCGGGCGGAAAGTTTGCGCAGTATCTGTTCCTGCGGCACGAGAATCCCCCTGCTGAACCGACTGCGGACGGGACACGTCGGCTGGTGGAAGAGGCTCGGCTGTTCATCGAAGCGTGCTATGCCTGCGAAGCCCGCGTAAACGGCGTCATCGTCGCCTGATGGATGAGAGGATGATCCCCATGATCCCGTTGCGCGTGCAAGTTAAATTCTTCGTCGACAATCCGAACGGTCTCGACCTGACAGTGTTCTCGGTTATTTTCCAGCGCTGGATTCAGCAGAATAAGCTGGAAGGTCAGATGATTGACGTGGCCGATTATCTCCACGTGCCGGATGGGCCAGGCATCGTTTTCATCGGCGACCAGACTGATTATGCCATGGAGCAGACCGGGCGGCTCGGCTTGCTCACAACCCGCAAGCGCCAGCATAGTGGCGTGCAAGATCAGCTACGCGACGCTTTCCGGCTAGGGTTAACGGCGTGCGCTCTGCTGGAAGCGGAGCCTGAGTTGAAGGGCAAGATCAAGTTCCGCACGGATGAAGCCGAGATACGCTTCCTGGATCGCTTGCAACTGCCGAACCGCCCGGAATCCCTTGATCTGGTGCAGAGTAACGTTCAGGCCGTACTGAGCGAGGTCTACGGAGACGCGCCAGCCAGCTTCGAGCGAATCGGCGACGAACCGCGCCATGTTCTCACCCTTGCCGTTCGCGCGCCCGGCGCTGCGCCTGTGGCGGCGCTGGTCGAACAAGTGAAAGCCAAGATCGGTTGATTAGCCTCAATCCTTGGCCCTCGCTCCTAGATGAGGGAGGGTAGGGGGTTATGTCATGGCAGGGGATGCCACATCAGCCCAAAAATGATGGCCGCCCCCGCCAGTAATGCACCCAGGGCAGCGAATGCGACGCTAATCTCAGTCGTTTCGTGCTTGATGATCAGGTAAGTCGGCAGGTTTTGAAAGACGTCTTCCAATTCCTGTGCGCTAGATGCGGCGTAGTATTGCGCACCGGTCATATCCGCAACCTGCTTGAGTGTCGTTTCGTCAATCCCTCTCTGAAACCCACCGAATCCTTGCCCGCCTCCGAAACCCTGACCTTGCGCGCCCTGGCCCTGGTTCCCAAAGCCCTGGCCGCCAAAACCTTGCCCACGACCCCCGAAGCCGCCTTGATTGCCAGAGGGGCCGTTGGCCGTACCAAAGCCAATCGTGTAAACCCGTACACCGCGATCAGCGGCCTGCTGAGCCGCGTCTTGCGGCGTCGGGCCAGCATTACTCACGCCGTCAGTCAGAACCACAATGATGTCGGGCGCATAGTCGCCTTTGGGCACTGGCGTTGGCTCCAGCGACAGGTCAGTCACGCTTGGCGCAACACTTGGGTCAATGGTCCCAATAGCATCCAGAGCCTTGAGGATTCCGCTACCGATGGCTGTTCTACGTCCTACAGTCAGACTATCAATGGTTGCCTCCAAAGCCTGCT
>DATGFK010000589.1:0-6551 GCA_035309185.1 Aggregatilineales bacterium | reverse complement strand
CTATTCTCTACCGCCATGTCGAAAAGCGGTAGAGGATTATCGCGACAATTGTGGCATCAACAGCGTAATTCAGGAAGTCGATTGGACAGGTGTTTACTGGCGGAAATAGCAATGAACTACATAAATGCTCGGCCTTCAATTTCAGATGTCTATACAAACGAGGGTGAGCAGTTTCACAATATTACATTATTACATTCAGGGTTCAGGATGCCCTTCGAGACGAGAGCGACGCGAACGCCGGCCCATTGGATGGAAAGTTGGCGCGACGGGAGCGCCGCCCGCAGCAGTTCGCAGACATTGGACTTGGACAAGCGCGGCAATACATCGGTTGCCCAGTCTTGGGGGAGTTGAGGATCAGATGGAGACTCCTTGCACCAATCCAAGCAGGTCTCGACGATAAAGTAACTTGCCAGAAGTACCGAGGCGAGATGATGTTCCCAAGCCCGATCTTGGAGCACCTTAAGGTCCGCCAGCCCCAATTCGCATTTGGCGTCTTTTAGACTCCGCTCGACAAATAACTCGATCTATTGCCCATGAAAGGGCCAAAACTGCTGTCATGGGTCGCCAATACGGCGATCGCTCTTACGACCTACCCCAACGGCTCACATCGCAATGCGTTTCTTCATTTTCATTCGCCTATTTTTATCCCATCCCTTCTGATTCCCTGACTGGGACATTGTGAAATTATGTGACCCAGATAACAATGTTGACAACAGAAACATTGTGAGCGTATAATGTTTACACCGTAAGCATACCTCAACAAATGGTCGGGGAAAAGGCTTCAAAGCCTGGGAGGGGAACTTTCTGATGGACACTCGATACGTTCTAATCACGGGAGCATCGAAGGGAATTGGGCGGGCAACGGCACTGTACCTCGATAAACAGGGTTATAACGTTTTTGCCGGGGTGCGGAACCCGGCGGATGGCGAGGCACTTCGCAAGGAAGCGTCGTCCCGCCTGCGGCCAATCCAGATTGATGTGGCCGATCAGGGCCAGATCAAAGCCGCTGAACGCCAGGTAAGTCAGATCGTCGGTGAGGTTGGGCTGGCCGGGCTGGTCAACAACGCCGGGATCGCCGTCGGCGCGCCCCTTGAATTTATCCCCATTGACGAACTGCGCCGCCAGCTTGAGATCAATGTCGTGGGTCAGGTCGCCGTAACCCAGGCATTCCTGGACTCCATCCGCAAGGCACGTGGGCGAATCGTCAACGTCAGTTCCATCGGCGGGCGCATCGCCGGGCCTAATCTCGGCGCCTACCACGCTTCCAAATTCGCGCTGGAAGGAATTACCGACACACTGCGCATCGAGTTGAAGCGCTGGGGCATCGAGGTGATCAGCATCGAACCAGGTTCGATCCGCACGCCAATCTGGGAGACTTCGACGGCGCTGGCAAAACGACTGATGGCGCAAATGCCGCCGCAGTTCCAAAAGATGTACCCGGAGATGGCCGCAGCCGCCGACCGCCTTGCCGCAAACAGCACTACGGGCGGTACAGCGCCAGAAAAGGTGGCCGAAGTCATCGGGCGCGCCCTGAGCAGTCCCCGCCCACGGACACGCTACCTGGTCGGGCCAGATGCACAAATCGCGGGAAACATCATCGCGCGGTTGCCGGATCGCATTCGCGACAGGATTCTAGGGGGAATGGATGGTCCGGCTGAACTCACCAATCATCGCGCTACCAGCCATAATTGACATTTGTGAGCGATTGTACGATAATTTGGCTTGGCTTCAATATCCGATTATGAGCGATTGATCACTCGATTGAGCCATAATTTTTTGGGGCCTCTCCTCTTGCCATCCAAAGAAAGGAGGAGGTGGTGCATATGGCTGATAGTAGTAAGCGCAGCGCTGTGGCACCTCTCTCCTCGATGGAATAGTTCGAAAGAACGTGCCACAGCGCAAACAAAGGCTCCTGCTTCGGCAGGAGTCTTTGCTTTCCATATGCGGCGAACAGCAATGTCTGGAACACCGTCAATAAAACGGCGAAAATCAATATGAATACGAACGACATCTCCACAACTGCAAAACAGGCGATAGATTCCCTTACCGTCACTTTCTTCGAGGCTGTTTCATTCCAGGTAGGCGGCAAACCAGCCTATCAGAACCTATATGGGTTATTCATTGACTGCGGGCTACTGATCAAGAACAGTTCCACATCGCCAGAAATCACCACGGTCAGTCAGTTCATCGAACCCCGCCAGAGATCAGTGGACTCTGGCGAACTAACCGCCTTTCGCGAAAGCGAAACTGCTGAAATTACGGAGATTTTCGGAAATGTAGCCCATCGCTTCAGCACCTATGAAAAACACGGAGTTAGCCACGGAGCAGAATTTGCAGGCCGGGGGATTATCTCTATCCAATTCGTCAAGACCGAGACAACCTGGAAAATGAGTTGCATGGCCTGGGACGACGAACGCCCGGGGCTTGCGATTCCAGAGCGTTACCTGTCGAATCCTTAAAAGGGACACTTTAGGAGACCACCAGTTTTCTGAATCTGTCCATAACCCTGAATTTTGGTTACAATCAGTGTAGAAGGTTAAGGAGAGAACACATGCCGCACTTCAGTTTTCCAGAATTGCTTATTGTCCTCTTGATCGTCGTCGTTCTATTTGGCGCTGGTCGCGTCTCGAAACTCGGCGGTGAACTGGGCGTCGCTATCCGTGAATTCCGTAAGGGCCTCGAAGGCGACAAGAAAGACAAGCCTGAGGACGAAAGCGCCAAGGTCGAAACCCAGGCCAAATAGCCTCATTTCGCTCAATTTCTGAAAAGATTCTGACAAGGCAGCCCACCAGGTTCGTAAATGCTGGTCGTTGTCTATACGGCGGGTTATACGGGGACACTTGACGGCCAGGGAGCACTGGCGCTGCAAAATCTGTCTGCCAGGCCATTATGGATAAAGACACGCTCGAAATATTGCTATTGCAACGACGAGACTCGTCCACTGGAACAAAATGCGGCGGCCATCTGGCCGCCGCATTCTTAATCTTGGGCTAGTTCTGCACTGCTTAAGCTGGGAATTAGCGCTTTGCCTTGGCTTTGCTCTTGGCAGCAGCGGCGCGCTTCCCGCTAATCGTGCCCTTGAGCACGGCGCCTGCCGAAAAGACCGGACGCTTCGAGGCTGGTATCTTGATCTTCTGGCGCGTGCGGATGTTCATACCGACACGCGCGGCCCGATTACGGACTTCAAAGGTGCCAAAGCCCGTCAGCGTGACCTTGTCGCCACCCTTGAGTGACTTGGTGATCACGTCCAATGCGGCGTTGATCACCTTGTCGGCCTCGACTCGGCTGGTTCCCGATTCCTTCGCAACGGCGGCAATAAACTCACTCTTCTTCATGATGCTATTCTCCTTGCGGAAATTTCCGGCAAAATTGAGATTGATACACCGGTAAACGTTATTGTATGCGGATGCGATAGGAATACTAGTGGGGGGAGTACGATTGTTAGCGTCTTCTTACGAAAAACCCCTTGAATCGGCCCGAAAGTATCAGATATTCTAACCTTCGACCCGGCAGGGAAGGCGTGGCTGTCGAGGAAAATTTACGCCTAAGCACGTCGCCTTGCATTTCAAGTTTTCTTACCGCCATAGCCTTCCCTATTTACGTCGTTTCCGTCTGTTATTTTACGCCCGTTTGAGGTAGAATTGGTTCCTTCGTTTGACAGGCCAGGCGAACATTTGTACACTCTCATGATACTTGAACGTAAGTTCTATCTCCTGAGCCAGAAGCCAGTCAGCCACAGGATCGATCCGCTTAAACCGTCCGACTGCAACTTGAGTTAGGGTGATAGCGATGACACAAAACAAGATCATCGTTCGCGGGGCGCGCGAACATAATCTCAAAAATATTGACGTGGACATCCCGCGCGACAAATTAGTGGTCATTACGGGATTATCAGGCAGTGGAAAGTCGTCGTTGGCCTTTGACACGATCTTTGCCGAGGGACAGCGTCGCTACGTCGAGTCGCTGTCGGCTTATGCGCGCCAGTTCGTGGGACAGCTTGAGAAGCCGGACGTGGATCAGATCGAGGGGCTATCCCCGGCAGTGTCCATTGATCAGAAGGGAGTCAGTTCCAACCCACGCTCGACGGTTGGTACCGTCACCGAAATTTACGATTACCTGCGTTTGTTGTATGCCCGTGTGGGCATTCCACACTGCCCAGTGTGCGGTTCGACGGTGCAGGCACAAAGCGCCCAGCAGATCGTGGAGAGCGTCGAGACTATGCCGAACGACTCGCGCATCCAGGTGCTCGCGCCGTTGATCAAGGATCGCAAGGGGCGGCACGAAAAAGTCTTTGAAGACATTCGCAAATCTGGCTTTGTGCGTGTGCGAGTCAATGGCGAGGTTCGTGATGTGGACGAGGAGATCGAGCTGGCTCGTTACGAGAGCCATACCATCGAAGCCGTGGTGGACCGCCTGGTAATCCACCGTGCGGACGATCCTGAAAGCGAAGAGGCGCGTTCGGCCCGTTCTCGTCTGACGGACTCCATCGAGACGGCCCTAGAACTGGGCGAAGGAGTGGTCATCGTCAACGACGTGACCGATCCAGCCAATACAAAAGATACCTTGTACAGTGAGAAACTGGCCTGCGTCTACGGCCACGTTTCACTGCCAGAGATCGAACCGCGCACCTTCAGCTTCAATAACCCACACGGCGCCTGCCCGACCTGCCAGGGCCTTGGAATGCGCCTGGAAATTGACCCGGCGCTAGTGGTTCCGAACCCCGATCTCTCCATCGAGGAGGGGGCGATCAGCCAGGACGCCTGGCCGACCAACAACGACAGCGCTTCGATGATTCTGCTGCAAACCGTAGCCGATGCCCATAAGGTTCCACGTAACGTTGCCTGGAGTAAACTGACCGACGCTCAGCGCGATGTGATCCTGTGGGGCAAAGGCACCGGCGGACGGCGTTATCCCATTGTCTATGAGTCGAGCCAGGGCGACAAACGTACTTACAATGCGCATTGGGAAGGCGTGGTCCCCACAGTGCAGCGCCGTTATGAGCAAACCACTTCCGATTACATGCGTTACAAGTACCAGTCGCTGATGACCGAACGTCCCTGCCAGACCTGTCATGGCTTCCGGCTGAGGCCTGAGGCAATGGCAGTCACGATTGGCGATCTGCCTATTCACGAGGTCAGCCGCCTGACCGTTCTTAAACTACGGGCCTGGGTTGAATCCTTGCGCGGCTCGAATGGAACTGCGCCCTTGCTGAACCAGCGTGAGTTGACCATCGCGCACCAGGTACTCAAGGAGATTGCAGCGCGCGTAGGATTCCTGGCCGACGTGGGTCTGGATTACCTCACGATGGCGCGTGCGGCGGGATCGCTGAGCGGTGGTGAGGCCCAGCGCATCCGCCTTGCCACGCAGATCGGCAGTCAACTGACGGGCGTCCTCTACGTGCTTGACGAACCCTCTATCGGCCTGCACCAGCGCGACAATGCCCGATTGATCCACACGCTGGAACGAATGCGCGATCTGGGCAATACGCTCCTGGTGGTCGAACATGACGACGAAACCATGCTGGCTGCCGACTGGATTGTTGACCTCGGCCCTGGCGCGGGGGAGCACGGCGGGCGTGTCATGGCCGAAGGCACCCCCCAAGAAATTATGGAGAATCCCAACAGCATTACGGGCGCTTTTCTGTCAGGGCGGCGACATATCCCCGTCCCGGCTATTCGGCGCGAGGGTAATAGCAAGCTGATTCGCATCTGCGGAGCGCGAGAAAACAACCTCAAAAATATCAACGTAGATGTGCCACTTGGCAAACTGGTGGTGATCACGGGGGTCAGTGGCAGCGGGAAATCTACGCTCCTGGTCGAAGTGCTCTACAAGCGAGTCGCGCAGGTGCTCAATGGGGCGCGGGAACGGGCTGGCGACCACGACAGCATCGAGGGCCTGGATGCTATTGATAAGTGCATCAACATTGACCAGAGTCCCATTGGGCGCACACCGCGTAGCAATCCCGCCACCTATACCAAAATGTTCGACAACATCCGCACCCTGTTTGCCGAACTGCCGGAAAGTAAAGTGCGCGGCTATGGGCCGGGCCGCTTCAGCTTCAATGTGAAAGGCGGACGCTGTGAGAACTGCGAGGGTCAGGGCCAGCTTCAGATCGAGATGCAATTCCTGCCGGACATCTTCGTTCCCTGCGATGTGTGTCACGGGCAACGTTACAACCGCGAAACACTCCAGGTCAAATATAAGGGAAAGAGCATTGGCGAAGTGCTGGATATGACCGTCAGCGAAGGGTTGGAGTTCTTCCAGAACTTCCCGACGATCTTTCGCACATTGCAAACTCTGGATGCGGTGGGCCTGGGCTACATCCGAATCGGTCAACCGGCGACGACGCTCTCCGGCGGCGAAGCTCAGCGCGTCAAGTTAAGCCGCGAGCTGGCCCGCCGCAGCACCGGGCGCACTTTGTACGTCCTGGACGAGCCATCGGTTGGCTTACACGCCGCCGACGTGGAGCGTCTGATCAGCGTCCTGCAAACGCTGGTTGACCAGGGCAATACAGTCACCATCATCGAACACAACCCGGACATTATCAAGGT
>DATGFK010000588.1:0-3993 GCA_035309185.1 Aggregatilineales bacterium | reverse complement strand
AACGTTAATAGTCACCGTAAAATTGACATCGCCACCACCGCTGGCCGCCGGTGGAGATACGAGGGTCGGCGTCGGAGGCACAGTCACTGCCTGCGTTGCTGCCGCCGTCCCCTGAGTCTGCGGCGCGGACAGTAATGGCGTCGTAGAAGACGCAGCGGGGTTGGCGTTGGCGCAGGCTTGCAAGTAATACACGATGATCTCGTAGCTGCCGCCAGGGACATTCCCGGCAGGCCACTGGACGCTATCGGTTGGATTGCTGGCCGATGCCGAGGCGCAGTCGGCATTGGTATCGGCGGCGAAAGTGCCACCGCTCTGCGATGTCGCGTTATGCCGATTGACCGACCCGCCAATGGGGTCACGTACTTCCAGGCTTAGATAGTCCGTGGTTTGCCAACTTAACGCGACGGACAGCCCTTTTGCCAGGTTTATCGTTCCGCTAGAAGTGAGAGCGGAAGTACCGGTGAGAGCTACAGTGTAGTCGCCCTTTTCCGTGCCATTTGCCCCGGAGGCGCGTAGAACGGTGATTAAATAAGTTCCGGTGGCGGGTATTTTGAGGTCTTTCAGGCTAACGTTGGTGCTCTTAGCAGCCTGGGACGCCTGGCCCAGAATATTGCCGTCGGGGCCGGCCACGATGAGCGCCAGGGTCAGCCCTGAGGTTTTGGTCGTGGCAGTCACGGTCACGACATCGGCGGCCTGGGCCTGAAATGCATAGCTTTGTGCAAAAGTTTTAGAGTCCAGGCTGCCCCCCGCCGTTTCCCCAACTTTGAGTACACGCGGCGCGGTGGTTTGCGCAAGAACGAGCGTTGCGCCCGCCGCAGCCATGATGACGATCCCTACCAGAGCCACCATCCAGGGGCGGCGCAATGAACTCAGTAAAGCGAGGAATAGCCGAGTCATCTGAAAACCCTCCAATCCGGGTCAGGGTAAAACTTGCTTCCACGCAACGAACAATCACGCAAACAAGCTAATGCACAGTGTCCAACACTTTAGAAGTGTAGCGGATGCTGCGCACCTTGCAAATTCCCGAAGCCCAACGTGTTCCCTACGGCGCCAAAACCGGCGTCGCTCCTGAGCCAACCGGGGTGGCCGTGACGGCGGCGATAGGAGCCTGGCCCAGATCAACATAGGAGGTGGTGCCAGCGCGGACATTCACATCTTTGGACAGCTTGAAGCCGCCCAGGTTAACCGATACCTGATAGATTCCGGCTGGCACGTCGCCAAACACAAAGTTTTCTTTCCACACGTCATCCGAATTGACGTTGATGTGTGTTCGGACGCTGAGATGTTCCATCACATAAGTTGTAGTGGTGTCGATCACGCGCCCGTTCTGGTTCAAAGATACGCTCGCATCTTCCACAGCCGTGCCATCCTGGTAAGCAATCCTTCCGGCAATAACGCCGTGATCCAGGTAAGGGGCCATCCACAGGATCGGGTTGCGCGTGTTGGCGTAGTTGTTGTCCCCAACCCGCACCTCAAAGTGGACGTGCGGGCCGCTCACGTTGCCGCTCTGCCCGCTGAGGCCGATTACGTCGCCAGTCTGGACGCGCTGGTTAACTCGCACCAGAATGACGGAGAGATGCGCGTACAATGTCCATAGCAATTGCCCGTCGAAACCGAAGTCATGTTCGACGACGACGACGTTGCCATAGGACTCGGCAGCGTCTACAATCTTGCCGTTTTCGACCCAGCGATAATTGTCGGCTGCCCAGACCACATGCCCCGGCCCGGCGGCGTAAACTTCCTTGCCGATTGGGTTAGGGAGATCGATCCCATGATGGATGCGCAGATTGGCCTGCGGCCCATCGGAGCCATAAGGATAATATTGGAGGGCGGTACTGTTGGCACTGGCATCCACCGGGCGCTTGAACCAGAAATGGTCGCGCGGATCCATCGAAAGCGGCACAATCTCCGGTGGCGGCGAGAACTGTCCCTCGGATGGCCTGTTGTTTGCCACGACCTGGATCACGGATGTCGGGCTGGGCACCGCCGTCGGCCCGGCGCGGGTTGGCCCTACGGGAATAAAGCGCGTGGGCGTGGGTGTCGTCGGCTGGAACAATTCCGTAGGCTGCACCAGGACGAGGGTCCCGGACAGGGGCGGCAATGTGGGCGCAACGAAAGCTGCCGCTGGTAGGTCTCGCGTGGGCAGGGCTGTCGAGCCGTTGATGAGCTGCTCCTGGAGCATCTGCTCCCAGGAGACATCGCGCGGTGTTTGGCTGGCAGTCGGCCCCGGCACGGAATAGGACAACTGGGGATGCGTATTGCGCAAGAGGATATATCCCCCTGCGATAAGTGCAATCAACAGTACGGCAAAGCCTTGAAGATCGCGGGATTTACTCTTCATGAACGCTCTCAGTGCCCGCTCTTGGCATCGGGCGGGATTGGAGTCGGTGTGCGGGTCGGGCCACGATCCGGTGTTGCCGTCGAAGCCGCAATAGGTACTGGCAGCGGAGTCGGGCCATTCAGGAATGCATTGAGATCATCCTGGCTATAAAGCTGTAGCATAGCCTCAGTCCAGCTAAGACCCTCGTTTTTATCAAATTCCCAGTACAGAATGCTGGAATAATTCCGCCGCCAGTCACGGCCCGATGGTACCGGCATCCAAGCATAGTCTTGGGCAATTTCGGTGAAATCTACGTAATAGCCTGCCGGGACGCTGGCCTTAGTGCGCCCGCCGTTCTCGAACGTCTGCGGGTCGCCCGATGAACGGCTGGCGAAGTCCCAGGGCAAACGTTTGAGGGGTTCGCCAAGCTGTCCGCCTTGCAGTTCTTCTGGGACGCGAATGTAGACACGCCAAAGGGTATTAACCCCCGAATCCTCGCGTACCACCTCAATGGGTGAGGGAGAGCCGAAAACCAGGTTCTTGTCGAAGTCGAAGGCTCGCCCGCCATAATGCCAGCTCTGACGAGATTGGCCGGGTTCGGGGGGGCGGTCTTGCGCCCAAAGCGCGTCTTGCAAGTTGCCCAGGAAGTCGAAGCCCGCCCGCTGGACAATGGCAGCGCGCAGCGCGACGAACGAATCGTCTACCTTGTCAGACAAATAAGGATTGGGTGCCGTCACGCCGCTCAATTGCGCCAGTTTGAAGTACGGAGGTTTATCGGCTTGATAGTGGATGACCTCGGTATACAGTGGTTTATCATCAAGTGGCTTCACGCCGCCGTTTTGTTGCATCGCAGCAGGAATTGACGTGTTGTTACCTGTCCAACTGGGATGGCTGACCCGGCCCTTGAGCGTGTAGGCCAGGGCGGACACGCCAAAATTGCCGACCTGTCCACTGATGAGCGTGCTCGTCGCGCCCGATGCTGTAATGCTGTCTACCGCAAAAATCAAGCTGGCTCCGTTTGGCGACCAGGCCGGGTCACGGCCCTGGCCGACCACAACCGGATCGGCATTCGGCTGTGCAACGGTTTTGGTGAAGACTTCGTCCAGGCCATTGACGCGCGCACTGTACGCGATCTGGCTGCCATTGGGACTCCAGACAGGCGACTGTGCATCCACGTCCTGCTCGCTGGTCAGGCGCAGTGCCTTATCCTCAATGGGACTGTTGAGATCTATGACGTAGACCTGGGCACTGCCCTCGCGCAGACTTACGTAGGCGATGTGGCGGCCATCCGGACTCCAGGCGGGGGAATAGTCTGGGGCGGGGTTTTGTGTCAGGCGGATGGGGTTCCCCGAACCGTCCGAAGCCACGATATAAATATCCAGATTGTTGTTCTGGTAGCCCTCATAAGCGATGAACTTACCGTCGGGACTCCAGGTGGGCGCAGACTCGTAGGCAAGGTCATAAGTCAGGCGGCTGGTGTTGCCCGACGCCACATCCATCACGTAAAGTTCCCAGTTGCCATCACGGTGACTGGCAAACGCGATCTTTGTTCCATCAGGACTCCAGGCCGGAGACTGGTCGTCTGCCGGGGTGTTGGTGAGCCGGACGGGCGCTTTTTGGCCGACGGTCAGCGCATATAAATTGTCGTGGCCGCGATCCCGCAGAGCATAGAC
>DATGFK010000587.1:0-3989 GCA_035309185.1 Aggregatilineales bacterium | reverse complement strand
TCGTCCAGGACGAGTTCCATCTGGCGGCGAGTCTTCGGCTCCTGGAAACGATCCCCGCGCGAGAGGATGCCGTACTGCGCGGTCAGAGAATGCAGCTTGATGGTGTCCATCAGGCCGAGTTCTGCCGCCTTTTGCAGCGTGTAGCTCAACTCGCCGGAGATGTACAGGTCAAGCAGCGCGGCCTCCGGCGGATAGCCTTCCTTGATCAGCAGTTCGGCAGCGTTGGTCATGAGTGTATGCAGGGCCGGAATCAGCGCCTGCTGAATGAACAGATCGAGTTCGGCCTCCTGGCGGAAGGTCAGTTCGATGGCTCCGGCGCGCAGCGTCCCGCTGTACAAGGCCAGGGCCAGCAAACGATCCCAGGCTTTGGTGGTGGCGTCCTGCCCCACGGCAACGAAGCTCAGAAAGCCCTGGCCTCGCAAATAGCCTTCGCGCACGCCCGTCCCGATGGTACGCGGCGCGACGAGCAGCACATCCACGAACGGCGGTGGCTCGATAAATCCGAACGCGACATTAAAACCCGATCCGAATACGAGCGTATGGCCGGGCCGCAAAGTCGGGAAGACATTGCGCATGTATACTTCTGGCATGGCTTCGTCAGGCAGCATCAGCAGTTTGATGTCGGCCCGGCTGGCTGCTTCCGAAATCTCGACGACCTCGAAGCCATCGGCGCGAGCCTGGTTTGTACTCGGTTCGTCGTTGCTGCCCACGATCAGCTTGAGGCCACTGTCACGCAGGTTCAGCGCCATAGGCCGTCCCAGGTTGCCGTAACCCAGCACAGCGACCTGGCAGCCATCCAGCGCCCTGGGGTTGGCCTCATTTTCGCGGTAGATAACAGTCATAGTGCGTACTCAATTGCCTTTACAGGCTGCATAGCCAGTGCGAAAGTGAAGTGACCTGCCGATCGTTGGTGAGATTCGCGGCGTTTCCGAGGCTCCCCTCTTCCAACTGCATCCAGATTTCGCGTGCCATGCTCTTTTCAATGGCTGCTCCAATAAAGAAATTGTGGGGCGATGTTTGAGCGGCAATAAAGGCTTCCCGGATGCGGTTAAGCGCTGTACGCGCGGTTTTCCAATGTTCATCTGCCCCAGCCGGATCAATGCCCCCTTTAAGTTCTCCCAGGGCCAGGTAATTTGCCGGTTCCCGAATGATCTCAGGAGATAATTTCTCCACCCCGACCTTAAACAGGCACACGTCTACATTATTCTTAACAATTGGTACGGTTACGTTGTAAAGCAAAGTACGTTTTCGCCTTCCCTGAGTCCAACTCAGGCCTTTGTAGCGCAACTCAAGGCTTGAATCATCGGTAGGAGCAGGCATCCAGAGATTGCTTTCTGCATCAAGCCAATGATAGCGTATTCCTGCCAGGGCAAGTGTTGAAATAAGCGCTCGATTTAACTTTCTTTGGGCCAGCGCCCCGGCAACGTTCCGCATGGAACCGCCTAAAGCATCCCCGCGTGTCAAGAGGAAGCGAAACACGAGTTCTTCGACAAACTTTGGCCCTGCCGGTCCCAGAAAATTGTCGATCAATCCCTGTATTGCCTGGACTTTGTCCTGCGGCTGCAAATGACTGGCGGCTTTATCAGAAACGCCCGCTGCCGTCAACAGGGCCGCCTGTATATCTTTGAGCTGAAGCAGATCATGAGGATTTCTCGCCTCTGAAGCCACTGTTTGAAGGGCGCGTGCTTGCTCGACAATAGGCGTTGCACGGCGATTCTTTTCCAGCGCCAGGGCAATAAAACCGGCACGTGTGGCCTCATAATCGGTAATGAGATCAGCGCTGGACTGCAAATGCCTGCGATAGGCTGCCTTTTCAGGCATCACGCTTTTGTCCAGATATAGATGCACTTGCGGAGCGCGTCCCGACCATGTACGCCCATTTGCTGGCTGCTGTTGCCTTTGCCATTGGGAAGCACCAGGATATTCTCGATACGGAAACCAGAACGTTCAGCAATATCCGAGAGGATCAGGTCAACCGAAATACTTGCGCCAGCATATCGCACGTTGTCATTGACCATGATCAAGGGCGTCCCCGGCTTCATCACGCGATGGCATTCCGCGATCACGCAGGCCATCTCGTAGAAATAGCCTCGCACCATGCGCGGAATGCCAGTGTTGTTCAATTTCCCTTGCGATTTTTGTTCTTCTAGGTAAGCGAGAATCGTCTGTAGAAGTGCCTGCTTGTCTACCATCGCGATCACGCTTTGCCAGGCCGGATTGATCGCCAAAAGGTCTTTTGCCCGATTCTCTACGGTGCAACTGAGCATCTGCTGGCGTAAAGCAACCAATTCCTGCTCACCCACGCCGAGCATGGCTAGTTCGAGGGCATAGGTGCGCGTGTAGTCGTAGCGATTGCAATAGGGTGGCGAGGTAAAAACCGCATCGTAGAAATCACCCGGCAGCGTTGGCATGATCTCAAGACAAGAGCCGCTGTACAGGTTCAGGTCGCCTCGACGGTTTTCTACGGGAAACAGATCGGGCTGTTTGACCTCTACACCGATATCCTGGATTATCTCGTCCAATTTGTGGCTTATGGCCTGATCAAATTCCGAGATGGTCCCTTTGTCAAATGGCTTTTGGCTCTGCCGCCGGTTCGAGCGATAGTCCCAGCGAAGATATTGTCCGTCTTTCCGCGTAAAACTGATGGATTCCAGGATACAAAGCAAGGCAAAACGCAGGACAGACTGGACAGCCGAGTTTTCTCGCTGAGAAGCATCAAGATATTGTCCGATGCGAAGAAAGGTAGCTTCCGGGTATGCGCCTTTGGTAATCCGTAATTCTCCTGGCGTGCGTGTTGTCTCTACATCTAGCCAGGGACGCTCCAGCGACCAGCGTTTGAGGCTAGTCAAATCTTCAGGCGAGAAAGTTTTTTGCAGCAGGTGTCTTGTTTGAATAATCTGTTCGCCAATCGGAAGCAGTTCAATACCTTCCGCTTGCAGTCCGGCGGCGGAAGCAGCGAACAGTGCCGTACCACTGCCAGCAAATGGATCGAGAAGGCGGCCCGCTTTAATCTGATAGCGCTCAAGCAAATACTCGACTAATGCAGCCGAGAAAGCTTCTTTATATTTGAACCAGCGATACTGCGGCCGTGCCTTGTTGGCCTGGAAGCTCACAAGCGAACGTCCCAGAACGTGCTGAATCGAGAGCTTACTCTCAAAATGTGACCAGAGCACGTGATCGAGGCGCTCTATCTCCTCAAGCGGAGCGACGGTTGCGGCAACAGGCTCGTTCATCGTGCCACGTGCTGCATGGCCTGGATATACCAGTTCCAGGTGCGGTCAAGCCCTTCGCGAACCGGAACGGCAGGCGCGAAGCCAAGCAGTTCGCGGGCGCGGCTGTTGTCGCAGTAGGTGATAGGCGGCTCGCTCGGCGGCGCGATGACGTTGACACGTTCGACGCGCCTGCCGCTCAACTTTTCAAGGTAATCTACGAAATCCGTCATCGAAAGCGGCGCGCCGCAGCCCAGGTTGAGGATGGCATAGCCCAGCGGACGTTCCAGCGCGGCGACCACGCCCGCTACGATGTCCGTGATGTATGTCCAGTCGCGGCTGAGTGCGCCCGCGTTGAACAGCGTCACCGGTTCGTCTTCGACCAGCGCCTTCATGACCTTGATCGGCATCATGTCGGGCCGTCCGTTGGGGCCGTAGACGTTGAAGAAGCGCAGGCACGTCACGTTGAGGCCAAAGAGGTGATGGTAGGAATGGGCCAGGATTTCAGCCGCCCGTTTGCTGGCCGGGTAAGGCGCCAGGGGTCGATCAGCGGTGTCATCTTCGACGAAAGGGATTCGCTGTGTCTCGCCGTAGACCGACGAAGTAGAGGCCTGCACGAACTGGCGGACACCGTGTTTGCGCGCCGCTTCCATCAGATTCAGACTGCCGTTGAGGTTGACTTCCAGGTACAGCGCGGCCTGGTCAACCGAATTGCGCACCCCGGCCATCGCGGCCAGGTGCGCGATACGCTCGATTCGATGCCCGGCGACGATCTCGTCC
>DATGFK010000586.1:0-2636 GCA_035309185.1 Aggregatilineales bacterium | reverse complement strand
CCTTCACGTCGGGCCGGACAAACGCCTGTACGTGGCAAAAGCGGCAAGCTGTGATTCATGTGTCGAGACCGATCCCCGCCGTGCCGCGCTGCTCAGTTTTGCCCTGGATGGCAGCGATCCACGCATCGTAGCACGCGGTCTGCGTGACAGCTACGACTTCACATGGCTGCCTGTGGACATGGGCGGCGGCTTGATCATTGGAGACGATACCGGCAGCACAACCCCTGCCAAACTCAACCTGATGGAGAAAGGCCAGTTGTCGGGCAATAGCGGCAATCCGCCGGATTTTGGCTGGCCGGGCTGCGATGCGCAGGGCAAGGAAATTCCCATCCATGATGTCCCGACTGGCAACCAGAGCGCGCCCAAGGATTGCAGCAAGGTTGTCCGTCCGATTGCGACCTTTGACCCTGACAGCCATCCAATGGGCATGGCTTTTTACAACAGCGATGCATTCTCGCCCCTCAAAAACAACCTGCTTGTGGCCCTGGGCGGATCGTGGAATGCGCCATACACATCGGGTTATTCGATCGTGCGAGTGCCGTTCAACGCCCAAGGGATGGCAGGCATCCCCGCGCCGCTGATCCCCGATCTGAGTGGTGGTTTCAACACAATTAGTGATGCGTCCCTCTACATGATCTCATTCTACCCGGATCACCCGACCGGGATCGTCGTGGATGCGCAGGGCGGGATCTATATTTCCGTCAGTGAGGGTCGCATTTACCGCTTCCGGCCCCGTCCCTGAAGCACGACAATGATGCCTGGAAACGCCGAAATCCCGATTCGCTTTTTGTCTGATTTTTGGTATAATCTGTCTATAATCCAGAACAAATGTTCGCAGTGAGGATTACCCTGATATGCACAGACCCCGCCCGGAAGATACCGATAATCTTGATGCGTGGTTTGACCGACGCGAGTCCAGTAACGGCCAGGTACACGAACAGGCCGAGGAGGTTTACCAGGAAGCCACCAGCCGACGCCTGGGTGTGGTCGTCGGTGGATCGCTCACCAAAGGGCTTGACGTCAAGCTGGATCGCGAGACGGAGATCGAAGACCTGGCGGTTGGCCGTTACGTCGTTGTGCGCGGGAAGCGCAAGCGCTTTTTCTGCATGGTCACCGACGTGATCCTGGAGGCCACCAATCCTGCCATTCGCAGCGATCCGCCCGATCTGTCTGATCCATTTCTGCGTGAGGTTTACACCGGCACGGCGGCCTTCGGCACCGTTCACGTTGCCCCGATGCTGTCCATTGACGCGGAAGAGAACGAGCCGAAGCCGGTTAAAACGATCCCCAGCCATTTCATGCCGGTTGAGATCGCGGCGGCGACTGATATTAACGACGTATTCGGCCAGGAAGACGGGACACATTTTAATGTTGGGGCGCCGCTGGAACTCGAAGAAACCCAGGTCAACTTGAACCTGCGCCGCCTTGTGGAGCGTTCGAGCGGGGTGTTTGGCAAGAGCGGCACGGGCAAGAGCTTTCTGACGCGCATTATCCTGGCTGGGATTATCAAACGGGACATGGCCGTCAACCTGATCTTCGACATGCATAACGATTACGGCTGGGAAGTGGCCGATGAACGCGGGCCGAAGGCGAAAGGGCTGCGCCAGTTGTTTCCCGGCAAAGTCAGCATTTTCACCCTGGACGAAGACTCGTCACGGCGGCGCAACGCCAAGTACGACTACGTGGTTACTCTGGGTTACGATGAGATCGATCCCGAAGACCTGGCGATGCTAAAAACCACCATGAACCTCTCGGACAGCATGATAGACGCGGCCTACACGCTCCGCAAGAAGTGGGGCGCGACCTGGATGAAGCATCTGCTGGAAGCCACGCCGGAAGAACTCGACAACATGACCGACTCGACGCCGATCTCAGCGGCGTCAATGACGGCCTTGACCCGTCGTTTGCAGCGCTTTGAGCGCTTCGAGTTCTTGCGCAAAGACGGCGCGCTTGGCGACAGCGTGGGGAAAATTCTGGAATACATCGAACAGCACAAGAGCGTCGTCCTCGAATTTGGACGCTATGGATCGGCACTGGAAGCCTATATCCTGGTTGCCAACTACCTGACCCGACGCATCCACGAAAACTACGTCAAGCGCGTGGAACAGTCGCTCGGCGATCCATCCCTTGAGCCGCCGCAGTTGCTGATCACGATTGAGGAGGCGCACAAGTTCCTCGATCCGCTTATCGCGCGGCAGACGATCTTCGGCACCATCTCGCGCGAACTGCGTAAATACAATGTCACCCTCCTGGTGGTTGACCAGCGGCCCAGCGGCATTGATGAAGAGATCATGAGCCAGATCGGGACACGGGTGACGGCACTGCTCGACAATGAGCGGGACATTGCCGCCGTGCTGACTGGGATCAGCGGAGCCAGCGGCCTGCGCGAAGTCCTGGCCCGGCTCGACACCAAGCAGCAGGCGATCATTATGGGTCACGCGGTGCCAATGCCGGTGGTGGTGCGCACGCGACCTTACGATACGGATTTCTACAAAGACATCGGCTATGTTTCCGAGGAAGAAGCGCCTGTTGTCGCCGAAGATGCCCGTCGTAAACTCGGCAACAGTGGCAAACGGCGGCTGGGATGAGTCGAGCCGGGGACAGTAGTTAGTAGTTCGGGCCGATACGTTTATCGG
>DATGFK010000585.1:0-3251 GCA_035309185.1 Aggregatilineales bacterium | reverse complement strand
ATGGCAGGCCACAGATTGTCCCCGTAGAGCAGCAAGACGGCTAGCGCAAAACCGGCGGGCGGCCAAAACAGAGATACGGCGCCGTGCAACGCCGTCAACAGGAAGCCGACCTGGGCCGCTCCGAAGTAAAGGGCGGCGGTCAAAACGAGTTGTCCTATATAGCGGAGCGTGCTCGTCCGTACAGGGGTGAGGGCCATAGGCTCTGCCTCAGATTGCGATTCTCTTATTTTGAGTATGGGCAAAGGTTTTTGTACACGTACCCGATAAGGTCGTTTTTGATGAGGTATGACAAATTAATTCGGTAATGGTTCTGAGCGGGTCGCTCGCGAACCGCCCGGATTGGATGCCTGTTTTGATCATCCATCCTCACGATCTTACCACGACCTGGCAAGCACGCCATGATGCCCAAAGCAATGCGCGATGTGGGAAACGGCATGACATTGCAAAGGCAAGTGTCATGGCAAAACAGTGTTAAATGCCACTTTTTCCTTTCGGGCACTGCGCATAGAATAGGAAGCAAACATTCCACCAATGTTCGGGCGAACAATTAAAACCATCTCTGGACTTCAATGTCAGGATCGGGAGGTCAACCATGACGGAGATGCCTACATCTCTTCAGCAGCGTGTCAGTACCCTGCGCTGGATACTCCCGCTGGCCCTGGGCTTAATCACAGTACTCTACGAGGTCGGCCCGGGGCGCTGGATTCACGATCTGTATAGCATTTCAGCTTATTTTGACCTGGACATCTTGTTTTATGGCCTGGTCGTTCCATTGGTCACTTTTGTGGCGCTGAGCCAGCTTTTGCGCTGGCTGGATGCCAAAGAGCGCGCCGAGCGGCAGGCCAATACTTCGCAGCGCCACCTTGCTTCTATCCTGGCCGCCTCTGCCGACGCCATCATTGGCCTGGACGACGCGGGGCGAGTTGATTCCTGGAATCGCGGGGCAGAGCTGCTCTTTGGCTACAGCCCTGCGGCCATCAAAGGCAAGACGCTGTCGGCATTGCTGGGCAGGGGAGAGGCTTCAGAAATTGAGGCCAGTTGGTTACTGTGGAACGTCAAGCAGAGTGGCTCTTTGCGGGGCCATGAGACTACCGGCCAGGACATCAACGGGCGACAGATCGCTGTGGAACTCACGGCAACCCATTTGACCGACGCGGAGGGCCGTTCGCTGGGGATGTCGGTCATCCTGCGGGACATTACCGACCGCAAACACCGTGATGCGGAAATCCGGCGGCTGAATATCAATCTCCACGAGCAGATCGCGGAGCGCACACGCGAACTGGCCGACAAAGTGCAGCAGCTTGCCAACGCGAACACCGACTTGCAGCAGCTTGATAAAATGCGTACCGAGTTCGTGTCCGTCGTCACGCACCAGATTCGCGCGCCGCTGACCAACATGCGCGGCGCCTTCGAGCGTATGGAGGGCAACTGTGGGGCCATCAACGCGACCTGCGCTCGAATGTTCGTGATCCTGGCCCAGCAGTCCGAGCGGCTGGATCGCCTGGTGAAAGACGTCCTGAACGCGGCCCGTATCGAAGCAGGCGAACTGCTGATGCAGACAGAGCCGGTCTCGGCGCCACCCATCGTGCAGGAAGTCGTGGAGCAGATCAAAGCGCGTCGCGTGAACCGGCCCGTATCGGTTTCGACCAAGCCCGGACTGCCCCTGATGCTGGCTGACCGCTATCACGTCGGGGAAATCCTGGTCAATTTGCTGGATAACGCCGACAAGTATTCGCCGCCAGGCCAGCAGATCGCCGTGGACGTGCGCGCGGACGAGCTAGAGGTGACGATCTCCGTGCAAGATGCAGGCCACGGACTCGCGCCGCGCGACCTGAACCGGGTCTTTGAGAAGTTCTACCGGGCCGACAGCAGCGATTCGCAGAGCGCTTATGGCTACGGCCTGGGCCTGTACGTTTGCCGTCAGCTTGTGGAGGCGCAGGGCGGGCACATCTGGGCGGAAAACGCGCCAGGTGGCGGGGCAGTTTTCTCGTTTGCGCTGCCTGTCGCAGAGTAGCCGGATAGCCTGACCATGTCCACCGAACAGACCATTCTCCTCATAGACGACGACAAGACCCTGCTTGAACTGCTGGCCGAGCATTTGCAGGCGGCAGGCTACCGAACCGTGAGCGCCTCCGATGGGCCAAGCGGCCTGAATATCCTGGAGGACGCGCATCCTGACCTGGTCGTCCTGGACGTGATGATGCCCGACGTGGACGGTTGGGAGGTTTCGCGGCGGCTGCGAACACAGTCATCGGTGCCGATCATTCTGCTCACCGCCAAGAGCGAAGAACTGGACAAGCTGCGCGGCTTTCGGCTGGGCGTGGACGACTACGTCACCAAGCCCTTCTCATTCGCTGAACTGGTCGCGCGCGTGGGCGCAGTGCTGGCCCGCGCCGGGCACAGCCGGGGCCAGGAGCACAGCCTGACCAGCGATGACCTCGC
Organism: Aggregatilineales bacterium; assembly: GCA_035309185.1. Lineage (GTDB taxonomy): Bacteria > Chloroflexota > Anaerolineae > Aggregatilineales > UBA2796 > DATGFK01. The sequence continues at coordinate 809 of DATGFK010000585.1, read as the reverse complement.
CATAGACTTTGATCAGCGCCGAGTCACCGTCGGCGGCCATCCGGTTGATCTGACGCGCACCGAATATCGCTTGCTTGAAGCGCTGGCCCACCACGCCAACCGCACTGTCGCCACCGAGCAGTTGATCCAGGTCGTGTGGGGGCCGGAATATGCCGGGGAACTCGAACAGGTCAAGCATTTTATCTGGACGCTGCGCAAGAAAATCGAGGTCGATCCGGGCAACCCCAAGCACCTGATCACCGAGCGCGGATTCGGCTACCGGCTGGAGTAGACTCCCTCACCCCTGCTCCCGTTCTCCCATGCAAACCCTGTGGGACAAGGGGAGAAGAGAAATCCCAGACATTCTGGAAGTCCCTCTCCCTTTAGTTTCGGCTAACTGCCAGAAGAAAAAACAACAGGAACAGGCAAGATGTGATAAGCGGGTTTGTGTGAATTTTACTAACTGCACGAGCGCTCAGTCTGGAGGTTACAACGGAGTCTTGCCGCAACCTGAGTCGTTACGAATGTGTTGTTTGGCGCAACATGAGCGTCTAAACGTTTTGTAGACGATGGCGTACCATACTGATGATTAATATTGCTCATGGCTTGCAATGTCCCCGAGTGGAGGGCAATTTTGAGACTCAATAACTTCAAAATCATTATACCCGGCGCACTTCTCTTGCTTGCCATCGGAATCTTGGGCAGAACGACTTTGCATTCAGACAATGCGGGTTCGGTTCTGCCAACAGGTACGGCGACCATCCAGACCAGTGGAGAATCAGACCTTGTTTCGTGTTATGGCTTGGGCGATCTGAACTGCGCTGATTGGG
>DATGFK010000584.1:0-3176 GCA_035309185.1 Aggregatilineales bacterium | reverse complement strand
CCGGAAGGAAATTGCTAATATCGTGTCCCGAATTACGAAGCTTTTCTACGACATTATCAATAGTTGGGAGACTTTCTGGCGTGTAGTCAAGGATAACGCCTTCGGCTAGGCGCACTTTTTCAACAGCCAGTTCCGCGTGTGCGCGGGCTGTAGTAGGGTTTGGCGGATACTCCACATTTGAGTTCATTTGATTTGTGATAACCTCAAGTTCCTATCCAACTATATGGATGGGTGCGCTTAACAATTCTTGATCATGCGTTGACCACCCGCTCTGGCTTAACGACCTTCCCCGTTTCGCCCGATCGAAACAGCGCTTCGCACACGGCCACGTCCTGTACAGCCTGTTCCGGCACGGCACGCGGAACCTTGCCGGAGCGAATGGCCTCGGCAAAATCGGCTAGTTCAGCCTGGATTCGGTTGCCAGGAAAGTGCTTCATGCCATCGCGCGTGGTTTCCAGTCCTGGAACGCCTGACACATCCACGCGATCCGCCTGCGCCTTCAGCCAGCCCTTGTCGCCAACAATGGTGATCATGCTGTCGTGGTCTACATTTCCAGCGAAGGACAGCGCATAGGTTCCCAGGCAGCCGCTGTCAAAACGCAGCGCCGATGAAAGCGTGTCTATGGGCGGCATGTCGTTGGAAACCTCGGCTGAAAAAGCCGAAACCGAATCAATCTCTCCCAGCAGTGTCCGCAGCGAGGCAATGTAGTGGACTCCGCCGTCCAACAGAAACCCGCCCTGGAAGCTGTTATCTGTGCGCCATTTGGTTGCGAAGTATTTGCCCGCTCGTGCCGCATGGTGCTGCAACCACTGCGCGATCAACGGCTTCCCGATCTTTCCACTCTGGATGATTTCGGCGGCGTAATGCAGCCCCTCGCCATAGCGCACGTCCTCGGCGACCATCCATACGCTGCGGCGGGGCAGCGCCAGGAGTTTTCGCCCGCTGGCAACGTCTGCGGCTGCCGGTTTTTCGCTGATCACGTGTTTGCCTGCGGCCAGTGCCGCCTCCACCATCCCGGCCATCGCCGCGATGGGTACAAGCAGGCCCAGCGCATCGACATCTGACCGGGCCAGCAGTCCGGCATAATCGTCCGTGGAATCCACTTTGCCAGGGATGGCTTCTGCAAGCCGTTTTGCCGAATCCAGGGATCGGCTGCACACGGCCACAATCTCGAATTGATCCGTGAGGGCGGCGAGTGCGGGGAGATAGGAGTCACGGGCGAAGAGTCCTGCCCCGACGATTGCCAGCCGAATTGGATTGCTCACGCGCTTTTGCTCCATATTCATGTGAGTACGACTTTCAATCGTCGTAATAAGGGTTCTCGTAATCCGTTTGAATCTTGCACGTCCGCTGCTTCAGAATCAGTGGCGCGTTCGGCTGCTGCACGAAATCGAACGCATTGGACAGGTTGCTAGCAGCTTTATCGCGAGCAGTCAGCGTGGACAGTCCCAGGTTGTCTTCGGCAAAGCGCAGCATGGATGAATATTCATACTGCGTATGATCGATGAATCCCTTTTTTGCAAATGGCGAAATCACCAGTAGCGGGACTCGGAAGCCCAGCCCGTATCCATCCACCTGCTGCGGCGCTACGTGATCGTAGAAGCCGCCGAAATCGTCCCAGGTCAAAAATAGTGCCGTCGAAGACCAATCCGGCCCCTGCATGAGCGAATTCAACAGGCTCACCGTCCAGTTTTCGCCAACGCATACGCTGGCGGGCGCATGTTCACTGTACAGCGCCGGAGTCACGATCCACGACACAACCGGCAGCGTTCCGGCAGCGGCATCGGTTGCGAACTGTTCCGTCGGGACGACGTTCTGCCAATCAGGGCCGAATCGTATGTGCTTGATCGCGTTGAAGGACGACCAGATGTAACCGTTCTTATTTTCTGGCGGGGCATAGTAGCGCCAGGAATAGCCTTTGGCGTCCAGTTCGTCGGCCAGGGTCTGGAAGTCGAAACAGGCTTCCTGCAAATTCACCTTGCCATCGCTGCCCTTGACTTTGACTTGCTGGTTCGCCACGTCGCACCCCCAGCCTTTGACGACATCCAGCAGCGTCCCGACATTCTTGTCACTGACGGGATTGTCCACAGCGCCGCCCGATTGCGCGGCGACTGTATACAGGTGGTTCGGGAAGCTAGGCCCCATCAGTGATGAGAACATTGCGTCGCCCAGGACATAATTCTGCGCGTAGCTCCAATAATTTGGAATATCCGACTGCTGAAATTGGGTCAGGCTGTTGTTGGCGTACGGATCGTTGGCAGGTTTCCCTGCGGTCGCATTTGACTTTAGTTGTTGGAATCTATCCAGTTTCCCGCCATCGTAGGCCATAAACCCGCCTTCGGAGGAGTGGTCAATGTCAGGAATCTGATCTTTTTGATGCGCCAGCGGGATTACCTTGCCATCGGCGGTAGTGGCTGTCGTCGCCCCGTTGGCGTTTGGATACGTTCCGAAATAGTTGTCGAACGTGCGATTTTCTTTGATAAAGAAAATGATGTGCTTGATCGGCCCCGCGCTCTGCGCCGTACCGACAGGCGTCCCCTGAGCGCTCGCGCTGCCGAAGGCCCCCGCAATTACGACCAGGCCAGTGACGAACACCATGCTGCTGATCTTAATAGACCATTTCCCTCGCATAGAGCGTCCTCCCGATCTGATGTGCCATGTGGAAAAAACCCTGGAATGGTCGCGATCATTCCAGGTAGTACGTCATCCTCTGGAGGTCGGTTACTGGATCAATGTACTGGACGTGAACGCTTTCAGGTGTATTGAGCGTGATCGGCGCGTAGTTGAGGATCGCCCTGACGCCCGCTTTCACCAGGTCATCGCATACCTGCTGACCATGTGTGGCTGGCACAGCAATTACGGCGATCCGCACGCTCCGTTCCTGGATAAACGCGGCGATCTTGCGGACATCTATGACCTTCAGATCGCCTGAACCCGTGCCAATTTTGGTCGGGTCTGTGTCAAAAATGCCGACAACGCGGAAGCCACGCTCAACAAAGCCGCCGTAATGCGCAATGGCGCGGCCAAGGTCGCCCGCGCCCACGACTATCATCGGCCACTCGCGATCCACCTGCAAAATCTGCTTCAGTTGCAGTTGCAGGTGACTGATCTGATAGCCAGTTCCTTGCTTGCCGAACTCGCCAAAATGCGAAAGGTCTTTGCGTATTTGGGCGGAA
>DATGFK010000583.1:0-2416 GCA_035309185.1 Aggregatilineales bacterium | reverse complement strand
TGTGCCACCAATCAGGTTGCGTTCGATGCGTTGATAGTTGTGGACGTGGCCGGTTAAGACCAGATTCGGCAGACGGCGCGAGTCGTTGATCGCGTGCTGGACAAAATCGGCCATGCGCGGGCTTCCTGCATGGTGATCGTCGAACGAATAGACGGGGTGATGCAAGCAGACGATCAAGGCTTTATCTTTGGGCGCAGTGGCGAACTCATTGGTGAACCACTGTTGCTGTGCTGAATCGACAGAGCCATGCTCTGGCACATTGGTATATGCGCCCACAATAGTCGCATAGGGACATACCAGCGTAAAGTAGACATTGGGCTGCGACAACGTGACACGAGGCGCATCGCGTGAGTCCGGAGCGACGTGCGGCGTGCTGGTCATGAAATAGGCAACCCAGCCGTCCAGGGAGGTCTGAGTATCGTCAATGGGGTCGCCATCGTGATTGCCAGGGATGGCAAAGATAGGGACGTTGTAGTTATCGTATGGCTCGTAAAACTGTCCATAATATTCGTTGGGCTGACCGTTGTAATAGACCACGTCGCCCAGGTGGTAAAAGAAGAACGGGCGCTCCTCAAGGGATAAATTCAGGTCGGCCTTCATTGCCGCTGCAACCGAATGTTGAGCATTGGGAGTTTTGATGCCGCCGGTATCGCCGCACGTGTGGAAGATCAGGCGGCCATTTTTCGTGACGACCTGACTGACGCCCGGAAGGGCGGTCTCCAGATCAAAGTGGTAAGGGGGTTCACCGAGCGGCGCTGGCAGTGGTTGGAAACGTTGCGTACGATGCGTGAGCGGGGAGAGCGGTTGAACACCTGGATGGGCTTGTGAATGATTTTGAGACGGACGCCGACGTGCAGAGCCTTGCAACGGCATAGCACACATAGCACACTCCTTTGAGAGTCAAAGTGACCCGAAGGCAAGAGACTATCACATTGTCGCTACGCTGTCAGCAAATCCGTTCATTGATTGATCGATAGAAAGCACATGTCCCAAAACTGGCGCAAAGATGGCCCAATATGCCTTCACGCCAGCCATAACTAAGCGCAAGCTGATCCTGATAGCTGCTATCGCCTTTGATAGCTGCGTCCCCCCGGCAGACCGGCCATCCGCCGAGGAACGCTACACGAGGATCGGCCCATGCTCAATCGAAAGATCATCACCATCGCGCTGTTTTGCGCCCTGGCGCTGGTCGTAGTGGGGTTGGTAGTGCTGTCCCATCACGTGGGATTGGCTGAGCCAATCATGCCCCCTATCGGCCCGCCCTGATCCGTGCAGGTTTGGATGTGGTAACATGCCAAATACTACCGGGCTGGCGCGTCAGCCCGGTAGGTCTGCTCCAGAGTTCCTCGTTGGCTCCCTGACTGGCTCTGCCCAGCCTATCGCCCGAATCGCTCCCCTATGGTAATCTTTCGCACGCTTCAAGATTCACTTTTCAGGGGAGAATTATTATGCAGACCCAAGAGACTGGCGCAATCAGCCGCCGCCTGCCACTTCCAGTGTGGCTGGCGCGCATTTTGCGGATTGCGCTGTTTAGCGTCCTGATCGCGATTTCGGCCCGGATCGCCATCCCGATTCCGGGTACGCCGGTGCCGATCACCGCGCAGGTATTGATGATCCTGCTGGCCGGGATGAGCCTCGGGCCAGTCGAAGGCGCAATCAGCGTGATCGCCTACGTGGCTGCAATCGCCGCCGGGATGCCTATTGACGCTTACGGACTGGGCGCGGCAGCCCTGCACGGCCCTACGGCGGGCTACCTGCTGGCCTTCCCGATTGGCGCGTTGATCGCGGGCCTGCCCTGGCGCGCACCGGAGCGCACCCGGCTCGCGCTGATGATCGTGTGTGGGGTCATCGCCGCGCTCGTGATCGAACTGGTTGGCATGGTCGGCCTGCTGCCGATCATGAAGGGAGACGTAGCCCTGGCAATGTCGAAGGGCGTTGTTCCCTTCCTCTTCGTGGATATGGGCAAAGCGCTTCTGGCGGCCTCGCTGGTGAACCTGGGCTACCAGTCGTGGCTGCGCTGGTTAAATCATCCGTCGGTGCCGCCCCAGGCGTGAGGGTGGTTTCGCGCATCGAGGGGAGGTTGGGCCGCCCATGCGATCCGATTCCCCTTCGCCCATGCCAGTGGCATGGGCGAAGGGGTTAGGGGATGAGGGGTGAAGTTTTTACGCGGGCGTTGGCGCGTGAGTCCCGCCCATGCCCGTCGTCATGCCACGCATCCGGAAGCCCAGCACGATCAGCAGGACGCCGAAGATAATGGCGTAAGCGGCAAGGACAGTCAGGAGCGCCAATATGCCTGTTCCTGGAAAGACGATCAGCAGGATACCGAACAGCACAGACAGCACACCAGAAACGGCCAGCAGCCATTCACCCTGGACGACCTTGCGCAGTTGAACTGCCGCAACAACCTCGAAGATGC
>DATGFK010000582.1:0-2701 GCA_035309185.1 Aggregatilineales bacterium | reverse complement strand
AAGACGGCGGTGGTACGCCCTCGATGGCGGACATTGACCTATCCAAGTACGGGGATGCCCTGGACGACTACGAAGACATTGACGTAGAAGAGGCCGACGAAACCTACCTGGGTGAGGCTACACTAGCCAAACTGCGTGGTGGCGAGGTGTCCTTCACCGAAGACGAAGTACCTCCTCCCGCCCCTGCGCCCAAACCTGAAGGCCGCAAGAAGACAACAAAGGAGTAATTTCGGTGGCAGTTGAAGTAAGCGCCCAACAAGTCAAAGCATTGCGTGATGCAACCGGGGCCGGTTTTAACGATTGCCGCACGGCGCTCGCCGAAAACGACGGCGACATGGCGAAGGCAACCGATTACCTGCGCAAAAAGGGCATGGCAACGGCAGCCAAGAAAGCAGATCGCACGGCCAAGGAAGGCGTTATCCAGGGTTACATGCATCACAATGGTCGCCTGGGCGTCATGGTTGAAGTGAACTGCGAGACCGACTTCGTCGCGCGCAACGAGCAGTTCAAGAAGTTCGCCAAAGACCTGGCGCTGCACATCGCGAACATGGCCCCTCGCTACCTCAGCCGCTCGGATGTACCGCAGACCGAAGTTGATTACGAGCGTAGCGTCCAGCGCGAGAAGACGCTCAACGAAGGCAAGAAAGAAGCCGTCGTAGACAAGATCGTGGACGGGCGCATGGAAAAATGGTACGAGGAAATCGTGCTCATGGAGCAGCCTTGGCTGCATGGTGACGAACACAAAGTCAGCGAAGTGCTGACCCAGCTCATCGCGGAAATCAAAGAAAATATCGTCATCAGGCGGTTTTCACGCTTCGCGCTTGGCGAATCCAACGGCGACGAGAGCGCCGGAGACCATTAGATTGAGCGTAGCACACCGGGATCAGGCAAAACCTGATCCCTTTTTTTGTCTATAGCCCTGGATCTAGAGACACAGGAGGGAGCCGATGGCAAGGAATAATCCCGGCGAAGTTAACGACTCAGATTCCCGCGCGCCCAAGAACGGCAGCACCCAGCCTCAACAGCCCCAGGCCCGTTACCATCGTATCCTGCTCAAGTTAAGCGGCGAGGCGCTGGCTGGCGTCAACGGCGGCATTGATCCGGATCAGGCTGCTTTCATCGCACATCGCCTCAAATCTATTCAAAAACTGGGCGTCCAGATCGCCGTCGTGATCGGGGGCGGCAACCTGTGGCGAGGCAAGATCGGAGTCGCACGGGGCATGGATCAGACCACCGCCGACCACATGGGCATGATCGCCACTGTGATCAATGCGCTGGCCTTGCGCGATGCCCTGGAACGGGTGGACGTGGTCGCCCGCGTACAAACGGCCATCGAGATGAACAAAGTGGCCGAACCCTACATCCGCCTGCGCGCGATCCGCCACCTGGAAAAAGGCCGCGTGGTGATCATCGCCGGGGGCGTCAATCCCTTCGTGACCACGGACACAGCGGCTGCCTTGCGCGCAATGGAGATCGAGGCCGACCTGATCATCAAGGCCACCAAAGTTGACGGCGTGTACGACAGCGACCCGCATAAGAACCCGAATGCACGGCGTTTCGAGAAGCTCACGTTCAAGGACGCCATCGAGCGCCACCTGGATGTGATGGACATGACGGCCTTTACCCTGTGCATGGACAACAACCAGCAAATCCTCGTCGTGAATTTCTGGGAAGAGGGCGCACTCGAAGCGGCGGTGATGGGCGAACCCGTCGGTACGCTGGTGACGGTCTGAGCGGAGATTCAACTAAAGAGCAGCTCAAAAACTTCAGACAAAGTGATGGCCGATATGCCAGCGCAACGAACCTAACCAGTGCGAGAATCTGGCCGCGATTGGCGTGACCCGCGACGGCGGCTTCGCGCGTTACGTCGTCGCGCCGGAAGGAAACGTCTTTCCCATTGGCGACCTGCCCTTCCCGGCTCCCGCGCTGGTTGAGCCGCTGGCCTTCGTGATGTGGGGTCTGAAGCGGATTCAGGCCCAGCCGGGCGATTCGGCGCTCGTCTTCGGCGCAGGGCTGATGGGCTGTCTCGCCATCCAATCGCTGCGTTCGGTCGGCGCTGCCAGGGTGATTGTCACCGACACGGTGAAATGGCGGCTGGAGCAGCCCTTGCAACTTGGCGCAACCGAGATTGTTCTGGCTGACAGCACGCAAAAGCAGCAGTTGAAGGAACTGGCCCCTATGGCTATGACATTGTGGCTGACGTGACCGGCATTCCTCAAGTCGCTGAACAGACCTTTGGCTTTACACGCCCGCGTGGCAAAGTCTGGATCTTCGGGGTCTGCCCGGTGGGAGCGATGGCCACCTTCATTCCTTATGACGTTTTCCGCAAAGATTTGAGCATTGTCGGCAGCTTCGCCGTCAACCGGACGTTTCAGGAGACCATTGCGCTGATCCAGAGTGGCGCGATTAAGGTCGAACCGTTAATCTCTCACCAGCTTCCACTGGAGCGTTTTGTCGAAGCCATTGACATGGCCGAACACGATCCCATGCGCATGAAGGTGCAGCTTAGCATGAGCTGATTGCCGCCGTGTTGCAGCAAGGGGCCTTAGCAAAGAAGAGGGGCAAGGATCAATGGGGAATGACCTCATGGATTTGACAGGCCGCGTCGCCGTCGTCACCGGCGGCGGACGAGGCATTGGGCGCGAGATCTCGCGTGTATTGGGCGCGGCAGGGGCGAGCATCGCCATTGCCGAACTCGACG
>DATGFK010000581.1:0-6121 GCA_035309185.1 Aggregatilineales bacterium | reverse complement strand
CCGCTCGGATCGGGCGCGCTGGCCGGTACCCCCTATCCGATTGATCGGCAAGCCCTGGCTGATTCGATGGGTTTTCCCACCATTAGCCTGAACAGCCTGGATGCCGTGTCGGATCGGGATTTCGTCGTAGAACTGCTCTCTGACGCCGCCTTGCTGATGGTGCATTTGAGCCGCTTTGCCGAGGATGTGATCCTGTATAGCAGCCCGCAGTTCGGCTTTATCGCTCTGGATGAACGTTTTACCACCGGCTCCAGCCTAATGCCCCAGAAACAAAATCCCGATGTACTGGAACTGGCGCGTGGCAAGTCTGGACGCATTGCCGGGCACCTGGCGGGCTTACTCAACACGCTAAAAGGCATTCCGTCCACCTACAACAAAGACTTGCAGGAAGACAAAGAACCGCTCTTTGATACGGTAGATACGCTCGAAACGATACTTCCAGCATTGACCGGCGTGGTCGAAACGATGGCCTTTGACGCGCCGCGGATGCTCGCCGCGCTGGACGAGGGAATGCTGGCAACAGACGTAGCGGATTATCTCGTCCGCAAGGGTGTGCCGTTCCGCGAGGCGCATGGTGTCGTCGGGAAGCTCGTTCGCCGTTCGCTGGATGCGCACAAACCGCTTTCCAGGTTACCAATGGAGGACTACTCCGCGATCAGTCCATTTTTTGATCAGGATGTGTTTGCGCTTTTTGACTTTGCGGCGTCGGCTGCCCGGCGCCGTGCGCCCGGTGGAACCGCGCCCGAAGCCGTCTTCGTGCAAATTCAGCAAGCCGACGCCTGGATGAAGGTTGCTACAGAGCAACGCGAGAACGATTCATGAACGACCTAAAACGTTCTCGCGTCGTGATCGTCGCGCTATACATCGCTTTCGTGGCAATCGGCATTGCCGGAACCGTGATTGGGCCATTGTTTGCCAGCCTGTCGGACCATTTCAACCTTCCCCTGGCGAATAGTGGGGTATTCACCGCCCTGCAATACCTGGGTGTAACGGTGATGACCATTGTCGCGGGACGGCTCCTGGATCGGCTGAACGCGCGCTATCTGCTGTCAGGGGGTGCGGCGATCCTCTCCGCCGGACTTTTGCTACTAGCGGCGGCGGAAGTTCTGCCAGTAGCCTTGCTGGGCGCGTTGTTGTTGGGTATGGGCTACGGTGTGCTTGCCGTAAGCGCCAATGTCGTGATGGCGTCGCTCAATCCGGAACGGGCGCCAGCCGCGCTCAATACCCTGAACTTCTTCTACGGGGTCGGCGCTATCATTGGGCCGCAAGTCGTCAATTTTGCCCTGTCGCAACGCCAATACACGCTGGCTTTTATCATCCCAGCGCTATTGGGGCTGATTCTCATCATCCCATTCGCGACAATATCTGTTCACGTCCATGCCGAGAATCAAAGTCGGCAATCAGGCCGAAGACACTGGCTGCCGCTGCTGCCGTTTGCGATCCTGCTGTTTGCCTACGTGGGCGGCGAAGTTGGCTACGGCAGTTGGATCTTCACGCAGATCAGCAAAGTCGCCCTCGCCAGCGCTGCCACGGCAACTTTTGCAACGTCACTTTTCTGGGCTGGGCTGACGGTTTCGCGCGGGCTGGGGGCCTGGATACTGCGTCACCTCTCGGAATCGCAGGTTGTGATCCTGTGCGCACTGATCGTTATGTCTGGACTGATCCTGCTGCTTGGATTGCCGACACGGCCAGGAATCGCACTCCTGAGCGCCTTTGTCGTCGGTTTCGGCTGTGGCCCAATCTTCCCGACGGTGCTGGGTGTCGTCAACCACCGCTACCCCGAAGTGCGAGGAACTGCGTCAGGACTGCTGATGGCGTTCGGAACCTTTGGCGCTATGATTTTGCCTGCCATCCAGGGACAGGTTGGTGCCGGGCAAAACGGCGGCATGGTCGTCGTGCTGGTGGCAGCCAGTGTTGTCCTGATCGCACAATTCGTCATCCGAGCGCAAATCGTGCCGCAGCGGGCGTACGCAAAGTGATCCAAAAATGCACCGGTTATGCCGCCGCTCTCGTATTAGAGGGTATGAGTCAGTAAAATAGGTCACACTGGCCGGAGGCAAGAGGATTGATCATGGCAAACCAGGAAAATACCCCGAAGGGGGAACGCGTGCGTTTTGAAGGACTGGATTCATTGGCATTCCAGCATCCCCTGGATCGCGAAACGACCCGAAATCTAAAACGGCTGGTCGGCTTCGACCTGGTCGCGTCGAAGCTGATGGAATTCCAATATGAACGCCTTTTTTACGTATACAACATAGCGAGTGCGGTTCGAGTCGGCCCAAAGCAATTCCCAAAACTTCACGAGATGATGCTTGAAAGTTGCGCCGTTCTGGACATGCCAGAACCGGAACTGTACGTCTTCCAGTACCCAATAGTCAATGCATTCACTTTTGGACATACCCGGCCTTACATCATGCTGTACACAGCTCTGCTTGAGCTGATGACCGAGGAGGAGACGATGGCGATCATCGCTCACGAACTCGGCCATATCAAATGCGGGCATGTGCTGTACCTGGAAATTGCGCGGTGGCTCAAAGACCTGACCACCAGCATTGGCGAGGCTACTTTAGGCATTGGCAGGCCAATTGCGATGGCACTCTACGCTGCCATGCTCAACTGGCAGCGGCGAGCCGAACTCAGCGCGGATCGGGCATCGCTGCTCGTCATGCAGGATGCACGCCCGGTCATTACGACGCTGACAAAACTGGCGGGCGGCACTCAGCGGCTCGCCGAGCAACTCGATCCTGACGAATTTCTCAAGCAGGCGCGCATCTATAATGAGGAAATGAACAACAATCTCATTGATGCGTTCTATAAGTTCATCGCTTCAAGCGACCTGTATCGGACGCATCCGTTTGCCGTCGAGCGCGTCAAAGAGATTGACCTGTGGGCGAACGGCTCGGAGTACGCGGACATCCTGGCCGGAAATTATGCGCGCGGCCCTCGCCGTGTGCAGATCAAAGTGAATGCGGAGGCATAAGCTATCGTGCGTGCTGTAATCGCCCTGGAAGACGGCAGCCTGTACGCAGGTGAAGGGTTTGGCGCAATGGGAATGCAGGTGGGCGAGGTTGTCTTCAATACCTCGATGACTGGCTACCAGGAACTGCTCACCGACCCTTCCTACCACAAGCAGATCGTGGTGTGTACAGTTCCCCATGTCGGCAATGTCGGAGTCAACCCGGAAGATGCCGAATCGAGCCGCATCCAGGTTGCCGGGTTCGGGGTGCGCGCACTCAGTCCGATTGTCAGCAATTGGCGGGCGCGGGCCTCTCTCGATGAATATTTGCGTTCGCAGCGCGTGATTGGCGTCAGCGGAATCGAAACGCGCGCCCTTGTCCGTCACCTGCGAACGGTTGGCGTCATGCGAGGGGTGATCGCCTACGGCGAGGAAGCCGACGAGCCGGAAATGCTGGTCTGGGAGGCCAAACGCTGGCCGGGGATGGACAACCTTGACCTCGCCAGGGAGGTCACTTGCACATCGCCCTACGTGTGGGAAGAGGCTACAGAGTCGGACTGGTACGTTGCCAACAAAGCGCGGGGCAAGGCACGAGGCCACATTGTTGCCTACGATTTTGGGATCAAGAATAACATCATGCGGCTGTTGACCTCGCGAGGATTCCGCGTGACCGTCGTTCCTGCCATGACGACTGCTGCCGAAGCCCTGGCGATGCAGCCGCATGGTATCTTCCTTTCTAATGGGCCGGGCGACCCGGCAGCCGTGACGTATGCGATTGACGCGATGAAGGAACTGCTCGGCAAAGTCCCGATTTTTGGGATCTGCCTGGGGCATCAAATCCTGGGTTTGGCGCTTGGCGGAAAGACCCACAAACTACTATTCGGCCATCGTGGCGGCAACCAGCCCGTGCGCGATCCGGAAAGTGGCGCGGTGACGATCACCGTCCACAATCACGGCTTTGCCGTGATGGACGGTACGCTCCCGCCGGACGTAGAAGTGACGCGCGTTAACCTCAACGACAACTGCATCGAGGGTCTGCGCTGCAAGCGGCTGCAAGCCTTCAGCGTCCAGTACCACCCCGAAGCTGCGCCGGGTTCGCACGACGCGCTGGATCTCTTTGATGAATTTGTGGCACTGGTGGACAGCAACATCCATGAGCATTCCTGATCTGCGGATTCTCGCGCTGGCCGATGCCAAATTGCTGCCACCCGACGTGCAAGAGGCTTTCGATCGCTGGCGAATCTGGCGGGCGCGCGATGCGGTAACCTCGGCAGTTCGCAGACGGCTGCTCAGCGCCCTGGTGGAAAACCTGCCCACCATGATGCTGTACCTGGAAAGGCTTGAGCACGCTGACACCGAGAAAACGATCTTCGAGGGCATCTATGCGCTGGCAGAAGTGGTGGAAGTCAACCGAACACAGCTTGGGTTGCACAGCGGCTACATCGTACTGATCATGTCTGGACAGTTGAACCCGTGGGGCTTGCTGGAGTTCCAGCAAGACTTTGACAATCCCGCGCCCAGCGCGGTGGCCGCCGCCGATGAACTCTGGCGGCTGGCGAGCCAACAGGAGCTGCACATTCCAACGCTCCTGGCGCGCATCAAAGATGACCCAACGTTGGACGCATTGAACGAATACTACTCAAAAAAACCATTAGCGGCGAGCAATCAGCAATCAGCCCCGAAAATTCAAGCCAGGCCGAACCTGCCCACTGCATCGCCTGACGGTAAGGGCGCCGACGCGAAATTATCTATCGGTGATCCGGCGCTATCGGCGCAGGAGCCAGGGGTCAAAGCTGATGCCAGGACGGAAACACCGCTTGCAAAGCATACCGTGCGGAACACCGCCAAAAAATCCTCGAAGACTGTGAAATCAAGGAAATCAGGGAAGTCCCCGACGAATGCCAAAAAGAACTGATCTGAAAACGATCCTGGTCATCGGTTCCGGCCCGATTGTCATCGGCCAGGGCTGCGAATTTGACTACAGCGGTGTACAGGCCTGTAAGGCACTGCGTCATGAGGGCTACCGCGTGGTGTTGATCAACAGCAACCCGGCGACGATCATGACCGACCCGGAATTTGCCGATGTGACCTACGTCGAGCCACTCACGCCCGATGTGCTGCACATGATCATCGAACAGGAGCGGCCTGATGCTTTGCTGCCGACGATGGGCGGCCAGACGGCGTTAAATTTGGCAATGGCGCTCTCACAAAACGGCACGTTGACGGAGTTCGGCGTTGAACTGATTGGCGCGACGGCCAGCGCCATCGAGATTGCCGAGGATCGCAAACGCTTCAAGGAAGCCATCGCTGAAGTTGGCCTGGAAACGCCAAGAAGCGAAGTTGTCTCCACCTTAGATGATGCGCTGCGTGCAGCCGACCAGATTGGCTATCCGGTGCTGATCCGTCCCTCGTTTACGCTGGGCGGAAGCGGTGGTGGCATCGCCTACGTACCGGATGATTTGCGGCGCGTGGCGGCGCAGGGACTGTCCGAAAGCCCGGTTCATGAGGTCTTGATCGAGCAATCCGTGCTGGGTTGGAAGGAATACGAACTGGAATTGATGCGCGACCGCATGGACAATTTCGTGGTCGTGTGTTCCATCGAAAACCTTGACGCGATGGGCGTCCATACCGGCGACAGCATCACGGTTGCGCCTGCCCAAACGTTGACTGACCGCGAATTGCAGCGCCTGCGGGACATGGCAAAGCTGATTATCCGGCGCGTGGGACTGGAAACGGGCGGCGCAAACATCCAGTTTGCTGTCAATCCCCACAGTGGCAAAGTCTATGTCATCGAGATGAACCCGCGCGTCTCGCGCTCGTCGGCCCTCGCCAGCAAAGCAACAGGCTTTCCAATCGCCAAGATCGCGGCACTGGTCGCCGTTGGTTATACGCTGGACGAGATTCCAAACGACATTACACGCAAGACGCCGGCGTGCTTTGAGCCGACGATTGACTACGTGGTCGTGAAGATTCCGAAGTGGCAGTTTGAGAAATTCCCCGGCGCCGACGACACGCTGGGGCCCCAGATGAAGTCCGTCGGCGAAGTGATGGCCATCGGGCGCACCTTCAAGGAAGCACTGATGAAGGGCATCCGCTCGCTCGATACCGGCAAACGCGTGGGCGGCGAAAAGATTGAGCCGAAGATTCTGACCAAGCGGCTGGTCA
>DATGFK010000580.1:0-3773 GCA_035309185.1 Aggregatilineales bacterium | reverse complement strand
AGATCGAACAGGGAGTAGAATCCCCATGCGAAGAAACGAACTGCCACGCTCTTGACGAGACCATTGGCACGCATCCTCAGCGGTTTATTGAGCAAGCCAATCAGGTAGCAGCCGGGCAGATTGTATGTTTCCGAGTCGGTTTCCAACCAGCGCTGAGCACCGACGCTGAAAACCATCTCAACATAGCTGTCGGGCAGGAGTTCAATTGAGTCTTGCCCTCCGTGGAAGTCATGTTCCGTAGCCCACAACGATTTCACCGTGTCGGCGAGGATCGGGTGGGGCGCAATTTGCAGGTAGGTCATTTGGGCGGCAGCAATACAAGGCAGCGCCTGTCGGCAATCTGGCAACGGGCGATCTCACGATTGTTCCACAGTACCCGAAAGGCAACCGAGTCAGGCGCAGGTGTCCAGAATTGCTCTTCGGGCAGTGGGAGGATGTTAGCATTGATCCCATACGGGCATTCAGGTGGCAGCGTGTAATTCCTGCCGGTTCTCAGGATCACGCACTTCTTCACTTCCACGTAGGGATAGTAGGCGCCCCAGCGCTTGCCTTCGTAACGCTGGCCGAATCCGCCATTATTCAACACCCGTTCCAGGGCCAGACTGCTGATCAAGACGTTGTCCTGGCCCTGATTTGCGCCATATAACGTTACGTCGTCCCACAGCAACACAAAGGGGCGGCCACTGGGATAGAGTACGGTCGGAGTCAGACCTCCTGCGCCGTTTGTGGCGTCAGATGGCGCGGCGGATGCCGGTATTGCAGAGGCCGAAACGGGTGTGCTGGGGACTGCTGTCGTGGCCGGGAGCGGCGTCAAAGTCGGTTGCACCGAAAGAGTCGAGCGGGCAGGCACTGTCGCGGCAATCGCTACCCGCTGGGTTGGTGTTAAGAGCTGCGTAGTGGGAGGATAGGTGGGAATTCGCTGCAAGGGGGTTGCGCTGGCCGAAGTTGGCAGGATCGCGAGAGTGGGAATCGCTGAAGCCCCATTCGAGTTTAATATCTTCGACAGCGCAATGCCTGCCACAATCAGAATCACGAGGGCTGCTTCCCCTGCGATGAACAGCGTTCGCCGACCGCCAGAGGAAGTGGCTGACGGGGACGCCCTGTACGCTTGAACGTTGCGCTTTTGAGCCAATCGCGTGTTGGCCTGGCCCCGCGCATGGGTAATCGTAAGTTCCTGCTCAAGTTTATCCTGGGCCGTCTGCATCGAGAGACGGCGCGGAGGTGGGGGAGTCATCCCCGCTGGCAGCGGCGGCAGGTCGCTCGTGCGTACCGAAACCGGATGTTGTTTGAGCGCGATAATGGCGGCCTTCAGCGTCTCGATAAAGGCGCCGCAGGTCGGGTAGCGATCCTCCGGCTCTTTCGCCAGGGCAGTCAACAGAACCTGCTCGACTTCCTCCGATAAGTTGCGGTTAAGGGCGCGCGGCGATGGCACTTCAGTCGTCAGGTGCTGTACGGCGATGGCGGCGGGCGACGGATCGTCAAACGGAACAACGCCCGTGAGCAGTTCGTAAGCGACCACCCCCAGTGAATAGAGATCGGATTGCGCGACAGCGTTGGCCGAACTGCGGGCCTGCTCCGGCGCAATGTAATGCGGAGACCCGAACGTATCGCCGATGGTTCCTTCGCTCAGCCGCAGCGCAAGGCCGAAGTCGGTCAATACGGGCCGTCCATCGCGTTCGAGCATGATGTTAGAGGGCTTCACGTCCCGGTGGATCACGCCCTGGCCGTGTGCGTAATCCAGTGCCGATGCAATGGCCTCGAGAATGCGTATCACGTCGTCGTGGGGCATTAGTTCGCCATTCTGTTCGTAGTTGCGCAGGATGGCATCCAGGTCAACGCCGTCTACAAATTCCATGACAAGGTAAAACAGGGTTCCAGTCTTACCAAAGCGGAAGACGGTCACAATATTTGGATGTTTCAGGTTGGCTACAGCCTGCGCCTCACGTTCGAAACGTTGTGCGTAGGCGTGAGAGTCGCGCAGCCCTTCAGCGATGACCTTGATGGCAACCGGACGGCGCAGGCTCGTATCAAGACCTTTGTACACGCGGGCCATGCCGCCCCGACCCAGCGGCTCCTGCACGAGAATCTCTCCAAGCTGCTGTCCAATCAGGCTATCCGTGTCATTCAAAGGTCTGGCTCCTTCGCAGCATCATCAGATCGCACCCGCGTTTCTCGACTGGAGAGGGTGATCGCTCGTAGTTCTCTGATAAACAGGTTAAAGCCGTCAGTATAGGAGTCCAAAAAATCTTGTGCAATTAAATGTGCCAGTGCGCCCTGGCCCACTTCAGTTAAAACCGCTACATGCGGACGAAAGTCACGCAAGCTGACATGGACGACATCCTGGTCGTCTGTAAACACCCCCCACGCCAGCGTTTTTTGATGGTTATCGTCTTTGGCCGTCATGAAGCGCCGCAGCGTGCTGCCCCTGCTCACCCGTCCCAGGTTGCTGAAGACTTCCTCGCCCTTAATGATCTCGTTCAGTACGTCGAACTGGCCCGGAATCTGGTCGAGCAACGTTTGCAGGGCTTTGGGAAAATGAGCCAGCATTTTGATCGAGGCTGTACTGGTACTTTGCCCGGCCAGGGCAATGTCCTTGTATTTGCGCATCAGTTCCCCAAAACCTGCCAGCATTCGCAGATATTGGCGCTGACCGTGGTCAAAATCGGCATATAAGGCCGAGCGTTCGCCCTGGGCGTTTTGGTAGGCGTGCAGCGCCGCCAGCGTGGAGTCGTGCCAGTCCAACAGATCGGTCATCGGGTTGCGGAACGTCGTCGGGAACAGCCGTTCGCGCGGGGAATGCTGACTGGCGTCCATCGGGATCAGGATAGCAGGATTGGTTTGCTGAATCTTTTCAATCGCGGCGTAGACCTGTTTGTAGATCTGCTGGCTTTCTGGATGCGGATCGGCCCACAGCGCTTCCAGTTTGCGGCGGAGCGTGGGCAGCGGTTGATAGCGACGACCATGCACTGCACGGTACAGGATCAACAGGTCGTTGACAGTCAGGTTCAGAAGATCGTTGCGCGTCTTGAACAGTCGGCGCAGGGCCATGACCGGCGCCAGGCGGATCGCGGTGCTTTCGGCGCCTGCCTCTGCGCTCAGCCGCGCTTGTGCCGCCGCCTCGCGGAGCCTGTCACTGGCGGCCATTGGCAAAAAGGATAACGATTCCTGCCGGGGATTGGAGGCGGGCAGTTGAGCCAGGTACAATGCCCAGGACAGTGCCTCACCGGTCATAATCTCGGCCAGAGCTGCGCCCCAGGTGCCATCGAAAAAGATGTGCGACTGGTCAAACACGGTGCTTTCTGGCGTAAAGAATAGCGTCAGCGCATGGTCGCCAACGCCACGATTGCCCTGCCGAATGGCCGTCAGCGGAAGCCGGGCATCGCACTGATCCCAGTTCAGGATGATTGGCGCATGAGCCAGGGCGCTGACTGCTGCTTGTGCGTCAGGCAGGGCACGCAGTCCCGCTTTGGGTGCGCCAGCCTGGGCCGAACGCGAAGCCTCCGCCAACAGCAGGTCAGTGGACACCGATGGCCCGTTGTGAGGATGCGACAGCAGGCACGCAGCCAGAGTACGCACCGACTCCACGTCGGGCATTGCGCCCTCTGGCGCACTGGAAACGGGGATCAAGACGTAGTTCGCTTTGTACACGACGGCAACGCTGGACTGTTCCAGGCTGTAGGGAATCCGTTCGTCGCGATACACATCGGGGCAAAGCTGCGCCAGGATAGTCATCTGGCGCTGGTAGGCAGGCAAAGAGTCGCATTCGGCTTCGG
>DATGFK010000579.1:0-3100 GCA_035309185.1 Aggregatilineales bacterium | reverse complement strand
TACCACGGCCAGCAGATCGGTCAGGCGCTCCACCACGACGCTGCTCAAGGCGGTAAACGCCGAGACCGGTGGCTGAACACGGGTTGCCAGGTAGGCGCGCACCACTTCGCCCAGGCGCAGCGGCAGGATCGTGTTGAACAGGTAGCTGGCGTTCAGAATATTCAGGCTGTGCGCCGTATCCATGCGCCCACCCAGGATAGACTTCCAGCGCAGGCCGCGCAAGATCATACCGCTGACGCCTAACACAATGCCCGGCACTAGGAAAAGATATTTCCCATGCGCCAGTGCACCACCGAGCGTATCCAGCGTTACGTTACGAAATGCAAAATACAGCGTCGCTGCGCTGATGATAATGCCCAGGAGAATGCTCTGCCAACGCTTCATGCGTGCTCCTTAATCCAAAGCGAAGCATTATAGCACGGGCGGAGCGCAGGCGGGATTATTACGCTTTACGATTTCAAGACCGCACTCAGGCGGCCACGGGCGCCAGAACATTCAGCGCGCTGACGAACTCGGCGGCGCTGGCGAAGCGCTCCACCGGGGCTTTCGCCATTGCGGTATGGATCGCGCTGCCGACCTCCCTCGGAAGGTCGGGGACTTCCTGGCACAGGTCAGGCGGAGGCTGCTGAAGATGGGCAAACAGGAGCTGCGCCACACCGCCCTCGAAGGGAAGCTTGCCCGATAGCATCTGGTAAGCCATCACGCCCAGCGAGTAAACGTCAGCTCGCCCGTCAATATCCTGATCCGCACGGATCTGCTCAGGAGCCATATAGCTCATGGTGCCTACCGGCGCGCCGGTCAGGCTGGCCTGTGATTGGCGATTGAGTATTTTGATCAGCCCGAAGTCCGTCAAAATGGCCGATTGTGCGGCGCGGTTGCCGCTGCTCTTCCCGCTCTTGCTGCCCAGCGTGTCATCTCCAGACATAAGGACATTGGATGGCTTTACGTCCCGGTGAACCAGCCCTTGCTTGTGTACGTAATCCAGCGCGCTGGCGATGTCCTTTAAGATCAGGATCGTTTGCTCAAGGGACAGCTTACCCGCACGCCGCAGCATCGCGTCGAGGTTTTCCCCGGCGACATACTGCATCGCCACGTAAAATATGCTGCCCGATGCGCCGAAATCGTACACTTTGATTACGTTCGGGTGATCCAGCCCTGACACGACTTCCGCCTCACGGCCCAGGCGAAGCTGGCCCTGCTCCTGCGGCAGCGTGGTATCCGGATCGGTGCGCAGGGTCTTGATGGCGACGGTCTGCCCCGAACCGATGCGCAGGCCCTGGTAGACCTCGCCCATCCCGCCGCGCCCGATCAGTGCGCCAAGCTGATAGTGGCCGAGCACCTTACCGCTCAACGCGCCCGTATCGCCCTTATCCAGGTCGCGCTCGCCTTCAACAAACTGATCCAGGTCGCAGCGCAGTTTGTAAATTTTATGGTCAACCATGTGCTGCATTCGCTTCCGGGTCGGCTGGAACAGCCCGACGCACAGCGCCGTCGCCACGACAGTTGCCAGCGTGGTCTGCTGTCCACCCAGCACAGCAGTGAAAAGCGCTTTCAGGGGCAATAACGCCACGCCGAAAACAGCCAGTAACACCAGCGTTAAGGCGCCATAGACCAGGGAACGATTGATCATCAGGTCAACGTCCCACAGGCCATTCCTGAGGATTGAGCGCCGCAGCGCAGCAAGCAAAGAGCCGATGCTTAACGTCATGCCCAGGGGCAGGATGAAGGATTGAATCAACGTGATCGTTGAACTATCCAGTGTCGGTGTCAGCGGATAGAACAGCCCGATAATCGTCGTAAACAGCGTAATGAAGCCCAGGCCAGCCAGTACCCATTTGATTTGCTGCCGTTCGGTGGGCGTTGAAATTCGGCGGTAGCGATCAATCTGGGCAATAAGGCCGCCGAGCCACCAGATCATCAGCCATAACGTCGCAATGCCAAATGTCACGGAGTTAAGTATCCCAAAGAACAGCACCGCGTACCATACTGCTGCGACGGGCAGCAGCCACAGCGCCCAACGCGGATAAACCCGGCCATCGGGGAAGACGAAGAACACGGCGACATTGGCGGTCACGCCGATGGTAGCAATGAGCAGCGCCAGGAAGTGGAAGACCGGCTGTTCAACCCACAAAAACGTCCTGAAAGGCAGCACAATCGTCGTCACAATGGCAAAGGAATCGAGCAGCGGCACCAGTCGGTTTGATCCGGCATTGAAGAGAAAAATCGCGACTCCAATACCAGCAAATATCAGGACGTATTCGAGGAACATCTGGTAGGCGAACATGAAATCGGGTGAAATCCCCGATCCGGCCAGCACTGCACTGTTTGGCATCCAGGACAGTGTGACGGGAAGACCGGCACGGAAGGCGCTGACTCGTGCCAGCAAGGTATAAAGCGTTCCGACAACGGTAAAGGCGAAAACGGCAACCCAGGCGACCCGTGCCAGGAACAGCAGACGCCCGTTCGTGATGATGACACCGCTGCTCGTGGAATCGCCCTGCCGCCTGCGTATGATAAAGTTCGCTTCGGCCATAGTGTTGTCCGTTCCCCCAGCGAAGCAACAGTTTCATCCTATTACGGCGGATTGGATGAAACGTTGCTTCAATTGCTGACGAATGCGATGCGCTATGGTCTTATTTTAGCTGCCGAGCGCCAGCCTGACCACATAGGGAGTCACGTACACTTCCACGATGGCCGCCACGATTAGCATAGGCAGCACCAGGCCGATGCCGACCTTGATCGCATCAGCCAGCGCGCCAAGCCATGAGTCCCACACGCCCTGGCCTTCCGGAGGACGGGTGATGATCGCCCCCAGGCGCACCGCCGCTGCCGTCGCCAGCATAATCGCCGGGACTTCGATCAAGCTATGCGGGATAAGGGCTGCCGCGAAAGCGCCCAGTCCAATAGAAGATAGCGCCGGATGCCCAAGCGCGTAACCCGCGATGCCGAATGGCGCAATGGCGAAGATGATCCCCATGACGCCAAAGCTGAAGACGGCCAGGATCGTCGCAACCAGGAGGATGCGCCCGTTCTGGATCACGGCTGCCACGACGAGATCAGGACGGCTGCCGTTCATCACCATATACGTCGTGAAATTCTT
>DATGFK010000578.1:0-18835 GCA_035309185.1 Aggregatilineales bacterium | reverse complement strand
TTGAAGCGCGTGCCGGTGGGTACGGCCTCGCGGCGATAAAGGCTGCCTTCGATCATCACATCCCGGTCACGGCTCAGGGTCGCCCCGCGCCGGACAGCAAACGTTCCAGGCCAGCTTTCTGGAATCACGCGCAGATCGCTCACCACGATTCGTCCAGCCAGCCAGGGCGCACCGAAGAGGCGGCAAACCTGGCCGCAGCAGGGGATCATATACTGACAAGCGGACAATCGGAGGTTTGCCAGTGCGCAAGCGATGATTGCGCGTAGAATTCGCATTATGTCGCTGTCCTACAATATGGAGAAAAGCCGTCGAAGCATTTCGGTGTTCCGAAGGGGAGCCAAATATGTTTTTGCGACGAATTCTCCATATCGCGTTATTAACCGCCCTTGCTGGCACGTTAGTCTATACTGAGATGCCGCTTTCTACTGCCGCCGGGCAAAGCGAAGCTGTCAGCTTCGCGCACATTCTTGACTTGTGGCCCACGGGAGGAGTGGAAGTGCTACCCAGCGAGGCGCTGACCATCACCTTTGACCAACCGATGGATCAGGCCAGTGTTGAGGCAGCAGTACAGACCACACCATCTGTGCCAGGCACATTTAACTGGCAGGATGCGCAGACTGTTACATTCACGCCAGTTGGCGGATGGCCTCGTAAAGTGTCAATCTCCGTCAGCATCGGCATAAGCGCGAAATCCGCTGGCGGCGCGGCCCTGGACAATGCGACTCATTTCACCTTTGATACAATGCCCGATGTCGAAGTGACTCGGATCACGCCGGAAGATGGATCGCAGAATGTTGCGCCAGACTCGAAGATTCTCGTCGCTTTTGACCGTCCCGTGGTTCCCCTCACCAGCGCCGAAGATACTGACATTTTGCCATCCCCTATCATGATCGATCCGCCAATCAGCGGCAAGGGCATGTGGACGAACACGATGCTGTACATCTTCACGCCCGATCCCGAATTGCCGGGCGGCGCAACGTACACCATCACTGTCCCGGCGGGCCTGGTCGCCTCTGACGGAACCGCGCTAGATGCACCGGCTGTCTCGAAATTTCATGTCCTGCCTCCCGCTGTCCAGGCCATCGATACCAGAAGCGATGACTTACAGTGCCAGATTGATGGTGTGACCGGACTAGATTGCCCCATCAACGTCAAGTTCACGCAGCCTATGGCCCATTCCAGCGTACAGGCCGCTTTTTCAGTAACAGAAGATGCCAAAGCCGTGAGTGGTACCTTTACCTGGGCGAAAGATGACCGCGCCATTCGTTTTCAGCCATCACAGCGTCTGCAACCGAACAGCGCCGTTCAGGTCACGGTTGCCGGATCGGCCCAGAACAAAGCTCGCACAGCGACAATGGCGGTGAATGGTTCTGCCAGTTTCACCACCGTGCCACTGCCGTCAATTACCAAAACTGAACCAGCCGACGGCGACAAAGTTGACGCTGGTTACGGGGTTTCCATCAGCTTTTCGACGCTGATGAAGTTCTCGACAGTGAAGGATCGGGTCCACATCACGCCGCTCCCGTCTGATCTGAACATCACCAGGGATAATTACTATGGCTCCTACGATCCGTCAAACACATCCAATGGCGACGGCATCACTGATCTCAGGCTTGATTTTATCGCTCTGCCTGCGACAACCTACACGGTGACTCTGGACGCGGGCGCGCAGGACATTTACGGCGACACGATCTCAATTCCTTACAAATTCTCATTCGCGACCAAACCGCTGGAAGCTCAAGCTGTTGTCGCCTTTCCAATCCTTAACGGTTCGCTGATGACCACTTCCGCAGCGGACGGTCACCCAGCGATTTCCATGCTGGTACGGGGCAAGGCAACGGCCCACCTTACCGTCTATGCGCTCAAGGGTGAAGCCTATCAGACTCCCCTTGGTAACTACCAGTTTGGAGACTACTGTCGGGGGAATGATGGCACAATGGGCTTTGAGCAATCGCTGATCGACATCAGTACGGCAAAATTGAAACCACTTCGCGAGTGGGATGAGTCCTTTAACGAAGACCCCACCAGGCTCGTCCGTAAGGAGGTGCCCCTTGCTGCGCCCAGCAACATTATGGCACCCGGCATGTATCTGGTCCGCAGTGATAAAGAGGAGTTCGTCCTGGCAGTTTCGACGGCCAATATCACACTCAAACGCTCCGAATCTGAGCTGTTCGCTTGGGTCACAGATCAGGCCGGAGCCCGGCCACTCGCCAATGTCTCCCTGACACTGTACAACCTCGTCTACGGCTATTCCGCAAACAGGTCGACTACGCCTCAGCCTATCGCGATAGGTAAGACCGACGTCAACGGCACACTTCGATTCGACTTATCGACAGTGTCTGTCCCAGACCTAAACATGCAGGATCAGGAATATTACGTTGTGGCGCAGGGCGCAGGGATCTTCGGCATGTGGTATAGCTGTCCAAGCTGGTATAGCCTGCCGCCAAACCGCCAGAGCTATATGTACAGTGACCGCCCGATCTATCGACCGGGTGAAACCGTCCACGTTAAGGGCATCGTACGCGCCGTCCACGATGTGAGCCTGACTCCGCTGCGCAAAACAACGGCCCACCTTGACCTATTCGGCTCCAACAGAACCTATAGTTCCGATGAGAAACCGCTGCTGCAAACCGCTGCATCCGTCAGCGCGCTAGGGACTTTTACGGCGGACTTCAAGCTGCCGTCGGATGCACCCATCGGAGAAACGAATGTCTACCTGAGCTTTCCGGACGACACTGATCTTGAGCGCGAGCGTAACTGCGGAAGCTGGGGTTATGGCTACTGCGGATACGGTAGGATGTACGCAATGCCTCTTACGTTCACGATCGCGGCCTTCCGTCCACCGGATATTGAGACAACTGTAACGCCGTCCCTATCGGAGATTGTACAGGGCGATCCGCTCAGCTTTGATGTGGCGGCATCCTATTATTCGGGCGGAGCGGCAAATAAAACCGGCGTCACGTGGAATATCTATTCACAGCCGGCTTTCTTCCAGTACAAAGGAACAGATCAGTCCTACCGCTTCGACGACGAACGCTGGCTGTCCTTCTCGACCGGCTTGCAGGAGACCGGTAGCGACAGCACAAATGACAATGGCAAGGCCCACATCAGTGCCGCGAGTTCCGTGTGGAAGCAGGACAAGCTCTCTTTCGGAGGGACTGACTATTACCCTTATCCAGGCGAGTACTACACGCAAACGCCATATGACCCTGCACCGGGCGTTCGCCCCGTAGCGTACATTGCAGAAGCGACGCTCACTGACGAGTCGAGTGAGCCAGTCAGCAACCATACCGAGCCGATTATGGCCCATCCCGCCAATGTTTATGTTGGCATCAGCGCCGACTCGTGGGGCGCGCCAGCCGGAAAACCATTGCCGATCCATCTGATCGCGGTGCAGCCTGACAGCACGCCTTTGGCAAGTCAAATTATCAATGTAAGCATTAGCCGTATCTCCTGGCGCCTTGTGGCTGGTCATGGTGTTTTCTCGGAGGGTGATCAGGGCAATCCTCAGTGGCAGGAACAGATCAGTCCTGTGGCTAATGGGGCGATTAAAACGAACGAAAATGGGATTGCGGGTTACGACTTTACACCGCCCGACTCCGGCACTTACCGAGTCGCAGCGGAGAGCACAGACAAAAAAGGGCGGATTAACAGCGCTACTCTGCGCCTTTACGTTAGCGGGCAGGACGCCACTCTCTGGAACGACCCGCTGCTCCAGATGACGCCCACTGCCGACAAATCCAGCTATAAACCCGGTGACGTAGCAACCTTCCACGTGCCATTGGGCTTTGACACGCAATCCCTGGTGCTGGTCACGGTGGAACGCAATAATGTGATCAGGTCCGATGTGGTCAAAGCCACCAGCCCGATCCTCACCTATCAACTTCCCATCCAGGACAGTTTTGCGCCGGGTGCCTTTGTGAGTTTTGTTGCCTATCGAGGTGTCGATAGCACTCATCCTGTGGCAGACTACCGCTATGGGGAAGTACAGATCGCAGTTGACCCCAGCGTCAAGCGGCTCAAGGTGACACTGGCACCGTCTACGACAAAGACAACGCCTGGCGGCAAGGTAGCATTTAACGTACTCGTCACGGATCGCGATGGTAAGCCCGTCAGCGCCGAGGTTGGCCTGGCATTGGTGGATAAATCTGTCCTGGCGCTGGTCAAACCCAATACGCCGTCGCTTGAAAGCGCATTCTATAGCACCCCGCAGTATAACTACGTCTTCACCAATCTCTCGATGTTCGGTGATATGCAGTGGCTTACCAATTCGTATGTCGTCCCATGCTGTTTCGGCGGTGGCGGGGGGCCACCGCCCGACTACAAAGTTCCTGAAATAAACTATATCCGCAGCAATTTCAAGTTCACGGCGTTATGGGCGCCAACAGTGCAAACCGACACCAACGGGAAGGCGACGGTATCGGTAGCATTGCCCGATAACGCCACGACGTGGTTCCTGGATGCCCGCGCTGTGACAACAGATACGCTCGTTGGGCAGGGCAACACCGAGATGATTGCCACGCTGCCTCTGCTGATGCGGCCTATCGCGCCGCGCTTCATGGTTGCCGGGGATAGGGTTCAACTTGCCGCTGTGGTCAACAATAATTCCGGCATGAGTCAAATGGCCCAGGTCAGCCTGATCCCGAAAGGTGTCACCTTTGACAATCCCGCTAGCGCTACACAGTCGATCACGATCCCCGAGGGCGGGCGAGCCAAAGTTACATGGAATGTCACCGTCAACGACGATGCCGAAGCCGCCGATCTGGTTTACTCCGTCGTCGGTCAGAATGGCTTCAAGGACGCGGCACGGCCTCTGATTGCGACCGGCCCTGGCGGAACAATTCCGATCTACCGCTACCTGGCCTACGATAACGTAGCAACGGCGGGTAGTTTGCTCCAAGCCGGTTCTCGTGCCGAGGCAATCCGAATCCCACAGCGGATTTACACGGGCCAGGGAGAAACGACTGTGACGATGGATGGTTCACTGGCGACAGCCATGCTTGACACCCTGACATATCTCAAGAGCTACCCGTACGACTGCAATGAACAGACCAGTTCAAAGGCGCTGCCGAATATCTTCACGCTGGCGGCGCTCAAGAAGCTGAATGTGAATGATCCAATACTCAGGGGCGATCTCGACGGCCAGATCACGGCAGAACTGAAAAAGCTGGAGGTCTCGCGTAACGCCGACGGCTGGGGCTGGTGGCCCAATAGCCCCACCGATCCAATGATCACCGCCTACGTGATATTGACACTGACGGAAGGCGAAGACGCTGGCTACAAAGGTTACCTTCTGAACGACGCGCCCGAGATCTTACAGCATCAGCTAGTCAAACCCGACGATCAGACGTCGGCTCAGGAACTCAACCTGCAAGCGTTCTACCTCTATGTGTTAACGCGCTATAACCAGGTTTTCGCCACCCCAAAAACCTGGCAACAGAATCGTAAAGACGAGCTACTTCCCGAACTGCAAGCGCTGTATGCTCGCCGAACGCAGCTCAATGTCGCGGCCAGGGCGTTTCTATTGATGGGCTTTGCAGCAATCGAGTCGACTTCACCGGAGATCGCCAGCCTAGCCGATGATATTTCTTCGGCGGCAGTGACTACGGCCACGACGACACACTGGGAAGAAATCAACACCGACTGGATGTACTGGGATACCAATAACCGCTCAACCGCCCTGGCTATGCGGGCGTTGATCGCCGCACGGCCTCAGAGTCCACTTCTGCCCGGGGCAGTGCGCTGGCTGATGGACAACCGTCACAGTGATCACTGGGAGACCACGCAGGAAACGGCCTGGAGCATCGCCGCCCTGACCGACTGGATGGTAACGACCAACGAGCTAAACGGCAATTTCACCTATCGGACCGCGCTAAACGGCGACCTATTACGCAGCGGTTTGTTCACACCGCAGACGGTCCGCACGCCGGACATCTTGCACATCGACACGAAGGATTTGCTACCCGACAAAGCCAATGTGCTGAGTATCAATCGAGGCAGCGGGCCAGGCGCGCTGTATTACACCGCTGATCTCAAGTTGTACGCACCTGCCAACGAGGTCAAAGCGATCAACCGGGGGATTGCTGTCACGCGCGACTATTTTCAGGGAGACAAGACCCGCAACAGAGTCACCACAGTCCAGCAGGGGGACGTGGTTACGGTGCGCCTGACTTTCACAGTGTCGCAGAATATGCGCTATTTCGTGCTTGAAGACCCCTTCCCTGCCGGGATGGAAGCCGTCGATACGTCGCTGCTAACCACGTCACTGGCGGCTAAATCACCTGATCTTAGCCAGACGCCCGACGGTCAATCGAGCTGGTACTGGTATTGGGGCTGGTGGTATGTGGATCGTACCGAGATACGAGATCAGCAGATGGATCTTTACGCGAGCTATCTGCCGCGAGGCACGTATACCTTTACATATCAGCTTCGTGCCACGGTAGCTGGGCAGTTCCGCACGATGCCCACGCACGCTAACCCATTCTACTATCCTGATGTATTCGGACGATCCGATGGCACCCTGTTTACGGTGCTGCCCACAAGCGATCATCAGTAGTTTTTCAGTCGGACTACTAAATACCTGATGCTCTAAATCAGTTCGAATGGACGAAAGTGAGCAACTACAGCGAGAGGCTATCGTTGCTCACTTCATTTCAGTTTTGTCGTGGACAATCTGGTATTTTCGCTTGATCGAGACGCCAAACATTACAGCGAGATCTTGAATTGTTTCCCCATTCCCCAGGGGCGTATTTTTCGCGAATGGACTTATCCCGCGCTGACTTCTCTGGATAGCGACCTGGGATCGGATTGTAGACGGAATAATACCGCTGGAGAATAAACGCTGCCGCCTCGACGCCGAGCCAATTTCCCAAAACCTCATAATGCCCAAAGATGGCTGACAATTACTATCTGCTGGTCGTTATTGTAAATATCCAGAGAATCCACGGCACGAGCCAACTGGCCTTGCGTGGTGTCCATCGTCAAGGGCTGGCCACCATTCAACGGGATGATGCAGCGCAGCTCAACGCCCTGCTTTCCGTTCTGCGGGATGATTCTGACTTCAAGGGTACCCGTCAAGCTCGAAAGTAGAATCAGTTCCCCGAGCGACGTAATGGCGGCGACTCCGCGCGCGCACAATGCCAGCGGCAATCTCTGACTGAGGATCATGGTGCGACACACGTTGCGAGCCTTGGCGATATCCGAGTTGCGTTGGATTCTCATATCAAGCTCGCTTATTCTCTGTCTGTCAGGATCGTCAGATAGGTCTCCACTGTGGCAAGCAGGTTTTCAGCCATGAACGCATCTTTTGCGATGAAGTCGTCCGCGCCAGCCTCGATCCCCTGCAGGATTCCATCCGCACTATCAATGCTGGTAAGTATGAGGACAGGGATATGAGATGTATTCCTGTCACGCTTTAAGCGGGAACAGACCTGGTAACCATCGAGCGTGGGAAGTGTGATATCCAGGAGGATGAGATCAGGCGGGGTACTGTCCACCAATCTCAGCGCCTCCAGGCCATCCGTAGCCAGGCTGGTTTGAACCGGAAAGGAGGACAGCAAAGTTTCCAGTTGTCTAGCCTGAGTCGGACTATCTTCCACGATCAGAATGTGGGGCTGGGTGTCCATGTACCGATTCCTTCAGGGCTACGTTCCAATCTCAGCAGCGAAAAGGGCCGTATCGAGCAATAGCAAGAGCCGGTTAGACAGTTGTGCTGCGCCATTCACGTACGGGTAATTTCCCTCGATGTTCACCAATTGTTCACTGGAGACGTTTTCTACAGTGTCCGCCTCATCTACAATGATCGCGGCCAGTCCTGTTGGTGTTTGAAGGGCGACCAGGGGTGTATTCAGGTTGTATGGCGGATTGGGAAGGCCAAAACATAGTCGCAAGTCGAAAACCGGAAAAACCCTATCTCTCAGGCTCATCAATCCGACCACGTTCGGCACGGAAACGGGCAATTCAGTCAAGAGCAGCAAATGATGCACTTCCACAACGGTCTCAATGGGGATACCATACCATTGCGAAAGCACTCTGACGCTCAGATAGTGTCCTGTTTTGAAGTTCATGGCTTTCCTACTCCGTAAACCATACGCGCGCAAAAATGCGGGTTTGATCTGGCCCCTGGACGTGATCAATTTCATCGACAATGCCAACGGTTTCTGTGGCAAGTTGGTCGAAGTCTGCATGAGCGTCTTTGGCAACTGTTGTGAGGCAAAACTCGATGCCTTTTTTGGAAGGCTGAGAGATTGTCAGCATATCCAGGGTACTCGGTTGTTTGGTAGCCAGGATATATTCGGCAAGTGCGGTTAATGTTGCCGCCGCACGCGCGCGAAACTTGGGGTTATACTTCTCATCTGCCACGCGTTTGCGCAGCATATAACGGGCTGTTGTGATGTCGACTGCAGAACGGATTACCAGGCGAGACATGGTTATTCTTTCACTTTCAGCAAGGCCTTGACAGCGACGGCGAGATTGTTCATGGCAAAAGAGTCCTTAGGAATGTAGTCCTCGGCGCCTACATTCAGGCCGTGAATGGTTGCCG
This sequence comes from Aggregatilineales bacterium, assembly GCA_035309185.1. Classification (GTDB taxonomy): domain Bacteria; phylum Chloroflexota; class Anaerolineae; order Aggregatilineales; family UBA2796; genus DATGFK01. Next base: position 10,293 of record DATGFK010000578.1, on the reverse strand, counting down.
TGGCATTCGCGGAGGCAGTTAGCATAATCACAGGAATATGGGATGTTTCGGGATCGCGCTTGAGGCGGCTGCATATTTGAAACCCATCCATCTTGGGCAGGTTCACATCCAGGATGACCAGAGATGGTCGTTCATTGTGTACAGCCGTGAGGGCGTCAAGGCCATCCGGGACAATGAGTGACTGGGCACCAAAGCTGGCCACGATAATCGCGATTTGCCGGGCCTGGGTCGGACTATCCTCAACGATCAAAATGAGCGGTTTTGTGTTCATAGAATTCCCCCTTAGCGGGCAATGAAAGCAACGTTTCCGATATGCGGGTCAATGGCAGCACTTGCCGGGCAGCGCCAAGTTTCGCTGCTTCGCGCGGCATGCCATAGACCACGCACGAAGCTTCATCCTGGGCGATGGTAAAGGCGCCCGCCTCGTACATCAGGCGTAGGCCGGTTGCGCCATCGGCACCCATGCCCGTAAGGATGATGCCGACCGCCTGCGCCTGATAAGCGCGGCTGACTGAGGTAAGGAAAACGTCGCCGGATGGAACATACACTTCCCCCGTCTGGCCTGGTTTGAACTCAAAGCGTCGCGAGATATTCAGCGTCAGGTGGACATTACCTGGAGCCAGGTACACGTGTCCAGCACGCGGTGATTCATTCGGATGTGCGATGCATATCTTTAATTTGCTGGCCTGGGAGAGCCACAACTGCAAGGAGGAGACAAAATCCGGCGCGATGTGCTGCACAACCACAATCGGGAGTGAAAAATCCTCTGGAAGTGTGCGGATAATCTCGGCAAGGGCGGCAGGCCCGCCGGTTGAGGACACAACGGCCACAATTTTCGGCACAAAGTCATGCGGGATCAATTGCGGCGTTTCGAGATTCGCAGTTTGCGGTTTTAGTGCCAGATTGTGGTGTATGACCTTGACACCCGCCATCGCGCGAAGGGTAGAAAGTAGTTCGCCTGCCTGTGCTTCGTAGCCTGATTGATGTGGCCCGACGGGTTTCTTGAGGGTCGTGAGCGCACCTGCTTTAACAGCCTCAAAGGCGGTCTGGGTCTCGACGCTTTCCAGCGAGGCACTGATCACAACGATGGGTGTAGGCGTGCGACGCATAATTTCACGGGTGGCATCTACGCCACCCATGTGTGGCATGATGGCATCCATCAAGACAATATCTGGCCGCATTGACGCTGTCATCGTGACGGCTTCAATGCCATCATGGGCTTCTCCAACTACGCGCATGTCCGGAGCCAGGCCCACGATGTGGCAGAGCATATGCCGCGTGGTTGGGCTGTCGTCGACGATAAGAACTTTGATAATGCTGCTCACGGGCGTTTGTCCTCACCGATAGCTAGACAAGTTGATGAATAGTGGAAAGTAGTTCTGCCTGGTCAAAGCCGCGCTTGACAATGTAGGCATTGGCACCAGCCCGCAGGCCGTTTTCGCGGTCTTCCAGGCTTTCGAGTGAAGTGACCAAAATGATGGGTAAATTGGCATATTCCATGCTGTCCCGCAGGTAGTGTGTTAGTGCGATGCCATCCATATTGGGCATCTGGATATCGCTTACGACCAGGTCGAACTCCTTTTCCTGAAGCTGGCGGAGCGCCATTGTCCCATCGGTCGCAGTAGTCACCTGGTAACCCGCCGCCTGCAAGATATTCTTCTCCAGCGTACGCGTGGTGATGGAGTCGTCGACGATCAGGATGCGTAACGTATTCGAAGTATCATCGGCGGATACCTGCCCGTTTGGACTGTGTCCATTAGGGCTGTGCCCGTTGGAAGACGCCGGGATTAGCATGTTCCGTAGCTGATGGGCAGATCGGAGTAGATCGGCGGTGTTGAGGACAACCACCGGCTGACCATCGCCCAGAAGGGCCGCTCCGGTCACGTTCGATACCTGCTTCAGCAGTTTGCTCAAAGGTTTGACGGCCAGTTCCTGCTCGGTCAGTACGTCTTCGACCAGTAGCACAATGCGCTGTTCCGCGATTCGGATTACTACTGCCAGGGCGCTATCTTTCCCTACTGGAAGACCGAGCACGGCAGCCAGCGGCACCAGCGGATAAGGTTTACCATCCAGGGTGATCAGGCTCTGGCCTTTGACCGAATAGGTGTCCTTGGCTTCCAGGATCTTCTCGACCGAGTGCAGAGGCAGCATGAAACGCTGTTTGCTAGCCTGTACCAGCAGACCGCGCGTCATCGCAAGGGATACGGGTACAATCAGGCGGATTGTAGATCCCCGCCCGGCTAGACTATCGACTTCGATACGGCCTTGGAGGGACTCGATGCAGCGACGTACAACGTCAAGGCCAACACCTCGACCTGCAATAGTGCTCACATGGTCAGCCGTTGAGATTCCCGGTTCAAAAGCCAAACTAATCAGATCGTCGGCTGTGGTTTTCTCAGCCGCTTCGGGATCGGAAAGTCTGGCGCGAAGCGCATCCAGGTCAAAGCCCCGGCCATCGTCCGTGATGACAATGCGCACTTCGCTGCCGCGCTGCGCCACAGATATGCTGACTTTGCCCTCGGATGGTTTGCCTGCCGCAGCCCTCGCTTCTGGCAACTCGATACCGTGGCTAACGGCATTGCGCAGGAGGTGGAGCAGCGCGTCTTTCAGGCTTTCCAAAATCTTCTTGTCAAGTTCCGTCTCGCTACCCTCGATGGTCAACGGCGCAGCGGTTTTTCCTTCGATGCGTGCAGCATCGCGTACGGCCCGCTCCAGGGAAAGCGACAGGATTTGAAAGGGAACCATGCGTACCCGACGCACTTCGTCCTGCACGCGGGCGGCGACCATTCCGAGGCGCAACGTGTCACGGTTCATGGATTGTTGCAGATTGGTCGTATCGTGCAAAATCTTCTGTAGGCGTTCCTCGTGCCGTGTAGCAAGGTCAACCAGTTGTTGTTCTTTGCCATTTCCGCTGGTCGTCTTGGGCAGTAGAGTTCGAAACTCTCGCCAGCTCCGTAGCCACAGGTTCAACTGGCGTGAGATAGCCTGGATATCTGATACTTGTTGCTCGGCACTGATTTTGGAGATAAGCAGTTCGCCGGACTGCACCATCAGGTTGTCCAGTTTGGTGACAGCAACCCGGATGGTTTCGTCGCCCAGTGCAGCCGCATTTTCCAGATGATGTTCAGGTTGGGCTGATTCTGTCTGTGGCTCCGCAAATGCGGAAGCCTCGCTCTCGGCGCTGGCTGTCGCGTCGCCGAAAGTTTTCAGCCAGGAATAGATGGGTTCCAAAGCGACAGGTTTTCGTTCCAGAAGCTGGTTGATTGCATCAACGACAGCGTACAAGCCGTCGCAGATGTTGGGAGCGAGACTGATTTCATTCTTCCTGGCTCGCTGCAAGATATTCTCCATGCCGTGCGCCAGGTCTACAATCTCGCTGTTGTTAATTACACGGGCCGAACCCTTCAGGCTGTGAGCGGCTCGGAATGCTTCCTGAAGCAGTTCTGTATGCTCGTGCTCATCCGTCGTCCGCTCAAGTCGAAGCAGCGCCTGGTTTAGCGTCTGGATATGCTCGGCAGCTTCCACTGCGAACGTATCGAGCAGTTCCTGAAAGAGTTCTTCGTCGGTCGTTGTCATGGTTCAGCCCCTTCCTATACGGGTTCCACTTCTATGCGTTTAAAAGAACCTCACCCCGCTCTTAGCCCTTGCTTCCCCTTTCCACGTCAGGGAAAGGGGATTGAGGGTGAGGTTCATCCTGCGGAAAGACGAGCAATGGGGACCCCGTATTACAGTCTATAGCGCGATACAGCCTGTTCCATTTGTTTAGCCATGTCGTTCAGGTCTTTGGCACTGCGCTCGGCCTGGCGAGTGCTGGCTGCCGTTTGCGTTGTCGCTTGTTTGATGGACTGCATGGCAGAGGCAAGCTGTTCGATACCGTTAATCTGCTGGTGGGTACTGGCGGCAATCTGCATGGCGGACTGGGCAGCTTCTTCAATCGTGGCGGCCAGTTCACGGATGGCTTCGCCAGCGCGCTCGACGAGTGACATTCCACTCTCAGCGCCCTTGGTGCCTTCTTCAGTGACCATCACGGCAGTGTTGGTTGCTTGCTGGATTTCATTCAAGATGCTGCGTACGCGACCTGTAGCGTCACGCGATTGGTCGGCAAGCTGGCGGACTTCCATGGCGACCACTGCAAAGCCCTTGCCTTCCTCACCTGCCCGGGCTGCCTCAATACCCGCATTTAGCGCCAGGAGCTTGGATTGGTCGGCAATCTCATTCACGGTGGCGATGATTTCGCCAATTTGCTGGGTACGCTCGGAGAGCATCAGAATAGTTTCGGCGATGCTTTCCACCCGCTGGCGGATCGTTTTCATGCCTTCGATGGTGTCCACGATAGCCACCTGGCCCGACCGTGACACATCAACGGACTGCCGCGAGGCATCGGCCACCGCCTGGGCACGCTCGGCAGTTTGCTTGACCGTGGTACGGACTTCTTCTACGGTAGTCATCGTCTGGGTGACTGCCGCATCCTGCTCGGTGGCGCTGGCAATCTGCTGGGTGGTAGACGCGAGAATCTCCGCCGCCGCCGAAGCCACGCTGGTGGCAGCTTCACGGATGCTGGCCGTCATCTCGGTCAGTCCCGATGCCATCGCATTCAGGTTCAAGCCCAGGCCGTACAGGTCATCACTAGCGCCGTCGTGATCGCCATTGCCATTCCCGTTGCCATTAGCGGCCAGTTGCAGACGGGAGGTCAGATCTCCGCCCGTCACCTTCGAGACAAAAGCGCTGTAGCTGTTGACCATGTTCTCCAGGTAGGCTTTGCTGTTTCGTTCTACCTCAACCATGCGCTGGAGATTGGAGGTCATGTCGTTGAAGGCATTTGCCAGGATTGACAGTTCATTCTTGCTCTGGATGTTGACGCGCTCTTCCAGTGCGCCCGATGCAATGCGCCCGGCAGCAGAGCTAACTTGCGTGATTGGGCGCGCTAGATTGCGCGCCAGAATGAGCGCCAGTACAAATATTGCACCAGCCGCAATTGCTACAATCCCTACCATGAAGACGGCCAGTTGATCGATCGGCGCGTAGACTTCAGATTGGTCAAATTCAGCCAGAAGTCCCCAGTTCAATTCCGAGATATAGCTCCATGCGCCGATCACCGGAGTGTTTCGTTCATCGGAATATTCGGCAGTGCCCACGCCTTTAAGCGCCTGTTGTGCCCCGACATCGTCGATATGCTGATGCAAGTCGACAGCTTGCGTTCCAAATCGCGATTTGGTGAGCAGATTCTGGCCCTGATTTAGCAGAGTGATGTCTCCAGAAGTGCCCAGACCAGAGTAGTCGTTTAGTATCTTTTCTAACTCTGGTTGTTCCAGGATAATGCCCACAATGCCTAACGGCTGTTTTTGCGCATCCAGAACAGGCACGGTGATGAGGGAGATCGGAGTAGCGATGCCTGGAACAGTTTGCATATCTCCAATATAGGTGCCGGATAAGCCTTTCGCGAAGTAGGCTTCAGTGTTGACTGCTTTCCCTTCGGGAAAAGCTTGAATGTTGGACAGGAGAATTTGTCCCGCTGAATCGGTCACAAACATGCCACTAGACTGCGAGTTCGTATTATCAGCAACCTGGAGAGCGCGCAGCATCTCCGCGTGGAGCGCTTTGTAGGCATCCGCACTACTGGCGTCATTTTGCAGGCGCTTTAATGCTTGAATTCCTAACGGTGTCGGAGAAGTGGGGTCCCCGACAGCATCAGGCGATGCGGCAAAGGATTTTGCCTGTGCCTCGAGTATGGCAACTTGGTTTCGGATCTGGATTTGTTTGACCGCGACAAGACCGGTAAGCCGCTCTTCAACTCCCAGGCGGAGGGCGTTTTGAGCAGTAATGTATGCTGTAATACCCAGTACAAGGAGGGGTATTAGGCCCAGCAGCAGTAACCAGATCAGAATCTGCCCCTGGATTGAACGGAAGAAATTGACGCGAGTGTTTGTGGTTTGCATGGTTCCTTACTTTCTTGTTTGATCTAGCTGACGTATGCCTAATCCGAAGAAAACCGCTTGACGAGCGACGCCATATCGAGCAGCGCCAGCCCATCGGCGAACAGTCCTGCAATGTGCGCGGCTTTTTGCACGTCGCCATTGGCCGGGACAGGGGAAATCGTAGATGTCAGAAGCGTTTCCACCCCGCTGATCCCGCTAACCAGGAGGGCGACATCAAGGTCGCTCTCGGCGAGCATGACCAGGGCAGTATCCGAGTTCTCGGCAGTGATATTCAGGAGCGTTTTTAAATCCAGTGCCAGGATGATTCGCCCTCGAATGTTGGCGATTCCTGCAACCCCGTCTGGCACGCAGGGAACGGGAACGATGCTGATATCTTCATAAACACTGGAAACCGATTCAATGGGCAGCGCGTAACGTTCTGCGCCGACCTTGATTGAAAGTACGGTCTGTAATTCGACCTGCTCCTGCCCCTGGACTTGCCGCGCAACACGGTCTGCACGTGCCTTTAAGATCCGCAGTTCTGTTTCGGAGAACTGCTGGTAGATCGACTCAGTCATCCCGAAATCTCCTTTTGACTGTGCTCATAAACGCTCAATCGGTGCTGCAATAAGCTACGCAGCATATCGACGGTCAGGTCCTCGGCAAAGGGCAGATTCGCTTCGCGTGGCAGGTCCTTAATGGACCGCTGCGCTAAACGCCAGTGGCGCAGCGCCTGCTTTTTATCGCCCAATGCTTCAGACAGGTCAGCTAGCAAGTAATGTGCCAGGGCGAAGTTTGCATCGCAGTAAATGGCCTGGCGTAAGGAGTCCATGGCGCCGTCGAGGTCGCCAAGCTGCCACTGCACCAGCGCTCGCAGGTGATAGACTTCGGGTTGGAACTGGTTTTCTGATTCGGCCTGTACCAGCCAGACCAGGGCCTTATTCCATTCTTCAGAATCAGCAGCCTGTTTCGCCTTTTCCCAGAACGTCGGTTGCGGCTTTTCGGGGACACTTTCCACCTTTGGCACCTGGGCACGTTTAGGCGCTTCAGTTGACTTGGGTGCCGGGCGGGACACCGGCACTGCCTTGGGCTTAGGCGCCAGCTCAGGCAGCGGATCTAGCGGTTTGGTGACCCCTGGGTCCGGTTCAGCTACAGCGACCTTCTGGTACAGCACAGTATTGGGAAAATTACGGGTTGCAAATCCGTGATAGACTGAGGACATCGGTTCGGCGTGCCCAACGACAAGCCACCCATCGGTGTTGAGCGCTCTGTGGAAACGTTCCGCAATGCCCTGGGTCGTCTTTTGATCGAAGTAGATCGTGACATTGCGGCACAGAATCAAATCCATGTTCATAGTGCCGGTTTCGAAAGATGGAAACGACTCGCCGAGCAAATTCAGCTGCTTGAACAGCACCATCCGCTGTATCGTGGTCGCCAGCTTCAGGCTTTCGCCTTCGCGCGTAAACCAGCGCTCCTGGATATCGGCTGGCGTTTCATTGCGAAATGACCAGGCACGATACAATCCCTTTTGCGCTCGTTCCAAATTGCCGCTGTTAATGTCGGTAGCCAGGATGGTAATCTGCCACTGTTCAAAGTCCGAGAGGAGATCCTGCAATAGGATAGCTAGAGAAAAAGGTTCCTCTCCCGTGGCGCAGCCAGCGCTCCACAGGCGAAGGTGCAATTGGTTACGCTGCCGCCGGCGTTCAATCAGGGCGGGTAGCACTTCTGTACGCAGCGCTTCAAACTGCGGCTTGTTGCGGAAGAAATAAGTTTCCCCGACGGTGACACAGCGGATGATGGATTGCCAGATAGGGCTGTCTGTCGGTTGTTCAAGCAACATTGCTGCCAGGATACTCTGGTCGATTTGGGTAGGAAACAACTGAGAATCATGCAAAAGGCGATTCAGATCCTGTTCTTGCGTCTCGCTCAGGCGCAATCCTATGCGTTCCTGAATGACCACTTGTATCTGTTTTAGGTCTGAAGATGACAAAGTCATTGCTGGTGTTCCTGATCTGGGTGACTGCTCTAAAAACTTTGCTCGGCAACGGTAGCGCTACTGCCAGCGCTTTAGTACGTCCAACAAACCCCCTGGTGCCTGAACATAAACATAGTTCTCCTGGTGGTCTGGGTCGGCTGACTGGAGCGTGTCAAAGTCATCGGAGGACTTTGACATCACGCAGACTTTGATGGAATTGAGCCGTACCAGGCGGCGAATGAAGATAGAAATTTCACCACTGTGAAATCCCAGCATCTGTCCGTCAAGTAAGACAATATCGTGCTCAAAATTGAGTAGCATTTTGTAGATGTCGACTCTGGTCTGAAGGGTTTTGCAGTCAAATCCTGCCGAGAGCAGAATCTCCGAAGCAGATTGACAAGTGGCTGCATCCTCTGCCAGGATGATAATGTTGTCCATACGAGCGACCTCAACAGTCACAAATACACTTTTCTGGATCCATGAAGGTGAGTAGGAATCATGTTGGGTCGTTCTGGTCGTCGCGGGAACGTTTTCCATAAACTGCTACACGGGGCTCCTACTTACTTAGCTTCCAAATCACATTGGTCACATTGTCAAGGAAATTGAGTTCTGGCACTATTAGGAGAATCCTGATTTTTTTCTACGGGAATCCCCTGAGGGATTTCCCGTAATCACCCTTAATCCAATTCATGCCAAAATATCAGTATGCATAATCAAGGACGACACGATGACTCAACAACGACACGCCAGATTGGGTGAGGATCAACGAACGCGCGCATTATGTGCCGCGCGCGTTGGGCTGTGGGACTGGAATATCCCCGCCGATGAACTCACTGTAGAGCAGTACGGTAGCGAATCCGGCGCAATGGCAGTCAGCGCGCAAACCTCCAAGCTGGGAGAGTTGATCCATGCCGACGATATTGGCTCGCTACTGGAGACGGTTTATCACCAAACGCAAGCAGATGAGCCGTTTGAAGTTGTGCTTCGTCTGCGTCTGCCATCCGGCGACTGGAAATGGGTCGTCGTTCGGGGGCAAATTACCCAAAGCGATGCGCACGGTACACCAATACGAATTGCTGCTCAACACAATGGCGTGGATGCCCAGGCAATCTTGGCAGGTGATGGAACGTTACCGGAGGGCATGTATCGAACCATACTCTCAAATATTTCTGATACCGTTCTGATCACCGACAGCAAGGGGCAGTTCAAATTTATTTGTCCCAATATTCACGTCATATTCGGCTACACTGAGCACGAAACCCATGAACTCGGAAACATTACTGTTCTGTTAGGCGCAGCGCTGATGGAGAGAATCCCTACCAATCCAGGCGAAGAAATCAGAAATATCGAACTAAAGGTCAAGGACAAATACGGCGCAACACATATCCTTTTTGTCAACATTAAAGTGGCGCCGCTCTGGGGTGAAACCCTGTTATTTACCTGCCGCGATATTACTGACCATCGACAGGCAACACAGGCACTCCATGACACTGAGACACGATTTCGGATTATCGTCAACACAGCTCACGAAGGGATCTGTCAGGTTGACAACAATAACCGGATCACTTATGCCAATCCACACTTTGGCGAGATGTTGGGCTTTAGCCAGATTGAATTGGTGGGTAGACCAATTTATGATTTCGTAGATGAAAAATTTCAAGGGCAGGCCATTCAGCTAACGCAGCAACGCAAGCAGACAGGCACCTTGCAGGCCGAGGTGAAATATCGTACTAAGGATGGTGCCCCCCTGTGGGGGCTGGTTGTGAGCAACAACCTATACGATGAGATGGGTGGTCAGGTTGGTGGCCTCGTATTTATTACCAACATCACTTTGCGCAAAATGGCCGAAGATGCTTTGGGCCAGCAAGCGCGTGATATCCAGGTCATCAACCAGGATCTCCAGCAGCAACTCGATGAAAACACTTTGGCCCAAAAGGCCCTCGCGGAAAGCGAGGCTGCTCTCGCTGCGCTCATCAACAACGTTAACGATACAATCTTTTCAATAGATAACGAAAGGCGCTTAGTTAGTTTCAACACGGCATTTACCCGCCGTGCAAAGGAACGGCTTGGACTCGATCTATTCGAAGGGATGGTACTTGCCGAGTATTTTCCCAAGCCGTATCTAGACGCCTATTTCCCGCTTTTTGATCGAGTGCTAAGCGGCGAGTCCTTTACGGTGCCGATGTATCTACAGGTCCCTTCAAGTGAGATTGGCGTTTATAACGAAGTTACCTGCAATCCTCTGTATGCTGCATCTGGCAATATTTCAGGCGCGGCGATCTTCGCACGAGAGGTTACAGAAAGCATCAGGGCAGAGTTAGCACTGCGGGAAAGCGAGAGTCGATTCCGTCGTGTCGTAGAAAATGTACCGCTGGCCTTTAGCATCTATGATGTTGAGCACGA
>DATGFK010000577.1:0-10950 GCA_035309185.1 Aggregatilineales bacterium | reverse complement strand
TCGTTTGGCCGAGGCGCTCAAGCAAGAGGGTTTTTCGGTCTGGATTGATGACCGCATCAACTACGGCACGGAATGGCCGCAGGTCATCCAGGACAGCCTGGACGGTTGCAGGGCATTCGCGGTCATTATGTCGCCGCGATCCTATAAGTCCGACTGGGTACAAAACGAACTGGCTTATGCCAGGGGCAAACAAAAATCGCTTTTCCCGCTGCTGCTTGAGGGCGACACCTGGGTATCCGTCGCGGCCACACAATTCACCGATGTGCGCGGCGGCACACTGCCACCGCAGCGCTTCTTTGACACGCTAGAGCGTACACTGGGATCGAAAGGAAGCCCTACACAGACATTGCCCATTGTCACGCCGCGCGCGGTTCCTGGTGGCAGCACAGCCGAACCCTCCGCACCATCCACAACGTCTCAAGCCGCTAGGCCTCAAGGCAAAGCCAGACTTTCTGTGCTGGCAGCCTTCATCCTGATTGTCTTGCTAGGCGCGGGATTCCTGGTGCTGTCCAATGCGAACAATGCCAACAAAGGGAGCGCCAGTGACCAACAAGTGACGGTGATTGCCGGGAATTTCGATGCGCTCAGCGCGACCACAACGCAGATCGCGGCCAACTTTAATGCCGAGGACAACCAGACGCCAACAGAAGTCCCGGCTGTGCCACGCGAGGCCGGTGTTGTGAATGCAAACGATGTGTTGGGCTACTGCGACGACAAAAATTTTGGAGAACCCCACAAAACGTTCCACGCGGGTACACCAGTGACGATCTACTGGGTATGGGACGCCAAAACCTCTGATGAAGTTAGCAGGGCAATTGAAAATGCGAACTACGAGGTCAGTGTGGATGGCACCCTGTTAGACACATGGCAAGACTACCGCACAGACATCACTCACTTCGGCGATGGCCGGTATTACGTGTACTGGTTTGTGCCTATCGGAAAGCCACAGGTGGGAGAACATGCGATCCATTTCCGCGTGACGTGGCAGCAGCCGGTCACGGATGGCGATTACCACTTTGGGCCTGGCACCAGCACCGAGCAATACGTGAGTACGTGCGGGTTTACGGTACATTGAGCCGCAAAAGGCGCTCTCATGTTTAACCTCGAATCGGGCGACCAGCTAGACCTGAGCCAGGGGCCGAGTCGGGCCAGCGCAGAAGGCCGAAAAAATCTGTTCGATCACCGCTGGGTGTGGATGAGCACGCTGCTGTTCATAGTCGGTGGCCTTATCCGCAATAGCGCCCTGGTGACTCTGGCCGCCTTTATGTTCGTCACCATCGGGGTGTCTCTGCTGTGGGATCGATTCGCGCTGCGGAGCTTTCGATACTGGCGTCGCTTTCCCTACCGGCGGGCCTTTCCCGGCGAACGCATTGAAGTGCAGATCATCGCGGAAAACGCGAAGTGGCTGCCCTTGTTCTGGCTTCAGACCGAGGATGAGTGGCCTGTTGGGTTTGGGCCAGAGGAAGACTCAGTGCTAGCGCCCTCTTCGAGCGGGTCAGCGGTTGGCTACCTGGTCAATGCCTATGCCCTGCGCTGGAACGAACGAGTTCGACGGCGCTTCACGCTCCTGGCACGCAGTCGTGGCCTGTACCCCGTCGGGCCTGCTCACGCCGTCGGCGGCGATCCGTTTGGACTGTTTGAAAATGACATCACGTTCGCCAATAAACAATTGTTGGTCGTCTATCCCCAGATAAAGCCGTTGGACGAATTTGGCCTTGAGGCTCAAGACCCCTTCGGCGATGTTCGGGTCAGACAGCGCTTATTTGAAGACCCGCTGCGGATCATGGGAATCCGGGATTATCGTCCCGACGATAGCTTCCGCCATATTCACTGGCCCGCCAGTGCGCGCACTGGCGATCTCCAGGTGCGCCAATTCGAACCCACGCGCAACCAGAGCCTGACCTTAGCGATCAATATGGTGACCTTTGCCGACTACCGCCACGGGGTCTGGGCGGAAATGGTCGAGTACATGATCAGCCTTGCGGCCAGCCTCGCCAGTTGGGCTGTGGGGGCGGAATATTCAGTCGGCATGGTCGCCAACGCTGCCTTTTCCCAGACGGATCGACCCCTGCGGACACAGCCGGGCCGAAGCCGTGATCAGCTCGCTATCCTTTTAGAAGCTATGGCCGGGATCACAAGCTTTATCACGGCAGACTTCGCGCCGTTTCTGCTGGACGAAAGCGCGCGGATGGCATGGGGAACGACCATCGTGGCCCTGACGGCTTATGTGGACGACTCGATAGCTCTCGCGCTGACGCGGCTTCGCCAGCATGGAAGGCGGGTTGTGCTATTTGTCCTGGACAAAGAACCGCCACCCGACCTGGGAGACATTCTGATCTATCATTTGCCCCTGGTCGAGTCTGAAACTGCAACGCCCCATGCCGAGGCGTTGCCGCTTAACCTGCGCGACGAATTAGGCGAAACGCCCCGTGATCGCTATTTGCGGGAAAAGGCCAATTCGACGCGCTAGATGGTGTGTGCGTCTTCGGAAATTTCGACGCCGTGCTGCATCGCCGCACGCCTGATTCGATCCTTGATCCTGATCACATCGTCTCTGGAATACTTCGCGGCATTCATGGGATGATTGATATACGACCAGGCCGCGCGCACGTGTTCGGCAGTGTCAATGGGATATTTTTTGTTGGTGGGGTCGGCGAACTCGACATCGCCGTAGCGGTGTTCGCCACGCTCCGGGTTGGTATCCTTGCGGCGCTCCACATTCTTGCCCTTACCCATGACCCTATCCTCCCACTATATTCTGAACGGGCGTCCACTGCCACCCACCAGGCGGATGAAGCCCAGCAAGATTACAGCGCCCAGAAAAGCTACAAAGATCGTCCACAGGCTGAGGCCATTTCCCGCTGGCGCACCCAGTAGGTTCATGATCAAACCGCCCAGCAGCGCGCCGACGATGCCCACGACGATGTCACCAACCAGTCCCAGTCGGCTGCCCATGACCAGGCTTGCCAGCCAGCCGGAGATTGCGCCGACAACGATCCAGGCAAGACAACTCATCTGCATTGTCTGACTCATAATTCGCTCTCCTCCCCACTCAGGGGACCAGCCATCCTGCCTGTAGGTTACGCCACTCCGGCGAACGTCGGCACGGGTAAATAGTCCTGTGCGAAGGCTGCACAGGCCTTCGTTTCAAGTGATCAAAGACTGCCTGTTGTTGAAGCGTATTTGGCAGTTGAGATTGGGCGCCACGTCGCGAAGGAGACTCCTTGAATCACCGAAATTACCTTTGAGGCATCCCTCGCCCGGCCATTTGAACGTGTACAACATTGGCGCCATCCGTTAATGGATTTTTAATAGTCCTCAGGTAAGATAACTGCGCTTTTCAGTTGTCGGAATCATGTTGAACAACTCATTGTATTGTGGAGCTTAGTGGAATATGCCTATCTGGAATGGAATGATCAAGCAGACTTCGCAGCCTGCGGAAGCAAAACGTCAAACAGATAAAATATCGCTAGCCGTAGGGCCTGGCGCAAGGGACAATGATGAGGATGGGGCCTTCCTGGCAAGTATTGCGAATCTGCCTACCGCCGAGCGTGAAGAGAAGATCCATCGGCACGAATGGTATAAGCACCTTGCCTCCAGTCAGGAAGTGACCGAGATGGAATGGCGTATGGAGCAATATCAGCGTACCGGTGATAAGCGCTACCAGGTCAAATAAACCCGGCAGTTTGGTCAATTCTATCGCCTGTCTTTGGGTATTAGCGATAGAGGGCAATCCCGTACCTGGTCACTGTCCTTGCCGAATTCATTTATCTTGCAGGTGTTTCCTGCGCATGGGTCAAGCGGCTGATCCATGCGCCAGCATAAGCGGCGAGTAGCGCGGGGATGACCAGGACAATCAATGTCATCGGATAGTGGGGCGCGTCCACCGCGCGATAATTCGTGGCAAAGGCCACGACATACGAGATTGGAAGACTCAGGCCCACGCCATTTCCGCCCACGCCTGCGCCTCCGCCCACAGCCACCATCGTCCCCACGCCGGTTCCAGGGCAGCCATCCCTTGCGAGTCATTTATCCTCCTTAATGGGGATGATTAATGCTTCGAAACAGGTTGTATATCTCACTCCTGCTTGAGTGCCACGACAGGCGGCAAGCGGGCCGCCCATAGGGCAGGATATAGTCCTGCTCCCATGCAGATCGCCGTGGCGAGCAGGATTCCAATCAGCATCAGGTTGGACGGGATGATCACGGGTTCGGTGAGCTTGGACATATCAATTGGAATAAAAGAGGAGCCTCCCGGCCCGCTTGCCGGGTTCTTCAGCGCGTGATTGATCACGTCCCGGATCATCAGGGAAAGCCCCACACCGCTAAGGCCACCCGCGCAGCCGATCATCCCGGCTTCAAGCAGGAATAGGCCCAGAATATCCTGGTTGGTTGCGCCTACAGCCTTCATCAAGCCGATTTCTTTGGCCCGTTCCAGCGTCGCCATCATCATGGTGTTGGCAACCCCTGAAGCGGCGATCAGCAAAGCGATCAGCCCGATTCCGCCCAGCACCAGTCGCATCGTGGAAAACAGGTTATTAATCTGATCCAGGAGTTCACCCAGGCCCGATACCAGGTAGCCCATCTTCTGGATCGCCAGGGACGTTTTGCGGGTCACGTCGCGGCTCTCGACAATCACCGTGATCTTGTCGTAGGAAGTTTTCGTCGGGTCTACTTTGGTGCCACTTGTCCAGGCGTTGAGTTGTAGCACGTCAGAAAGCGGCAGGATCAGCATGTTGTCGTAGTTCGTTCCAGAACTGAATTGACCATTCAGTTTCACGTCTACCAGTCGTATCGTAGATGTCTGGTTAGAGATCTTTGTGATCTGAACCTGGATAGGCGTCTTGAGGACATCCACGTCAACGGGTTCACTCTTCGGCTTACCCTGTGCATCGGTTGAGGTCACGGTTGTGAAATTCTTGCCAAGATCAGACCCTCCAATTCCTTCGCCAGAGGCCATTGTCACTGGCGTACCATTGGGGAGAACGCCAACATATTGCAGCACAGCGGGATCGAGGCCGACCACCTGGCGGTAAGCCGTATACTGAGCGGCAACGATAGCCGCATTTTGTAAGGCGATTTCCGGAATAATGGCCTGCACACCGGGTACCTTAACCAGCTTCTTCGCATCGTCCGAAGTCAGGCGAACGCCAGCCGTAGTATCGCCTTTGGACGTGACGAAAATCTCCGTCAAGACCCTGGACGATCCCAGGCTGCTCTCGGCAGCGCTTTGCAGGCCCAGGGCAAAGGCGATCAGCAGGATCACAGCGCTCGATCCGATGGTCACGCCGCCAATCGTCAACAGGAGCCGCATTCGCATCCGCAGGAGATTGGAAAACGCGAGCGGGATGAGCTGGCTAAGCACGGCACGCCTCAGCCTGCCGGTATGATCGCCGTATCAAAAAGCCAAAAGGCAACATCCCGCGTTAACTTCCAAGTCCGAGCAGCCCGAACATGATGCGCTGGCCCACATCGCTAGACGACGGCTGTTGTGGCGCTGTCGGAGTAGAGATCACAGGAATGGGAGTCGGCGGAGGTGGAGGGACCACGCCCTGCGTTGTATAGCTCTTGATCATTGTCTGCGCACGGTTCAAGTCATCCAGGTAATTGAGGGTTACGGTAATGGTTACTTGTCCCCCTGCTGATGGCGAAAATGTCATTGGGGCTGTCACTTCCGCTGACGGGTCAATGGGCTTGAGCGCCGTTTCGGCGCCGTCCGTGATCTGCGCATTCTGAGCCGTGATCTCAAGGGTAGATAGGTTTACTTTGTCTTTTCCAGAATTGCTTATTTTCATGGTCATTGTCTGCGGCTGCCCGACGGTGATCGACTCGGGAAGCGGATTCTGGAGGGTGAGCTGCAATTGGGGCGGCACATCCACCACGATGCTCGCCATGACGCTGCTGATCAGCGTTGTGCCATCCGAGCGTTGGTAACGCAGGATCAGGGGCAAACTGTACACACCGCTCTGTACCTGGGCATTGATGATGATGTCCTGCTCAACCGTAACTTTCGCCCCGTCGCCAGCCAAGGCCCCGACCATCACCGTGCCCCCGGTAGACAGGGGCGCGAACAGCGTACCCGGCTGTCCCGGCTGCGGATTATTATTGACCGCTGGAAGCTGTTGATTACCCGCCCCTTCGGTAATGATGTTGCTGTAGGTCGAGCCAAAGAAGACAACCAGGCTCTGCGCTGGCCCCTTCCCGATGTTCTGCAATTGTGCCTTCAGGTGGAATTGGTCGCCGGGCTTCAGTGTCCCGGCCCCAGTGTCGTAGGAGGCGAGCACCAATAGAGGATCATTAGGAGCGGCCTGAGCAACGTTGACGGTGACGCTACTCTGTACCTCCTGGGGTTTGCTGTCTTGCATAAAGTCAATGGTAATCGGTTGGGTCTGGAAGCCCGCCTTTGCGTCGGCAGAGAGCACGAGTGGGACATCCAGCGTAACCTTACCTCCGGCAACCATTGTCCCGGCGGGGAAACTGTCGCCTTTGTCGCCGGGCAGCAGCAAGCCATCTTTGGCCGGTACTTTGACCACAACCTGGAAAGCGGTCTGATTGCCCGTATTTGCCAGTTGAATCTTCACACGAACAGCATCGCCAGGCTTGACCGGGTCGGGATTGACGCTGTAGCTGGACATCTGTATCTGTGCGGCGAGATTCGTCTTGCGGATGGTCACGCTCATGATGGCCTTGCTTGAATATGACCGGCCCTGGTTGTCAAAGTAGGTCAGTGTTACCGGGATGCTGGCAGGCCCCGGCGCGTTGACCACGGCGATCACACTCAGCGAAGCCATCGTCGCGGCGCCCGCTGGCAGGTCGGCAAGGGTTGCGCCAGCCTGTCCATTGGCCGGGATAAAGTTGCCACCGGCGTCTACGATAGCCGAAACGCTCCTGGCGAGGTAATTGCCCTGATTGACCACGGCAAAGTCGAGTTCAAAGGTCTGGCCCGGCGAGACGATCCCTGGTGTGGCCGTGAAGGATTGGACGAAAAGGGATGGCTGCCCTGGAATCGGCGTGGGGACGATGGTGGCCGTGGGCGGGGGTGCTGGCGTGGGCGGAAATGGCGTGGGCGGGAAGACAGTAAGTAATCCAGGCGCCGTAGCTGTCCCGCCGCTCGGATCAAGCACCTGAACCGGATACTGTCCAGGCGACACCGTGGCCGGGAGCAAGGCCGTCAGGGCGCTGCTGTTGACCAGGGTGGTCTGCAACAGGCCAAAGTTGACGATCCGCACTACACTGCTTGATGTGAAATTCGCGCCGAATACCGAGAGCTGCGCGGCCTGCCCGCTGAGCACCTGGGTGGGTTCAAAGCTCGTGACGCGGATCGGGCCAGGGCTTGTTGATGTACTGACCGGTGTATTCGTCGGTGTGTTGGTAGGTGTATTGGTTGGCGTGGAGGTGGAAGGCGTCGTGGGGTTCACAACGATAAAGTGGCCCACGGTTGACGAAGGCGTCAGGGATTTCTTGCCGAGATTGGCGGCTCCCGCTATGGCAAGCCCCGCACCGGACTGCATCAGCATCAGTAAGGTACCGGTGCAGGCGATCAAACACAAACGACTCCATATTTTACGCATTAGAGACTTCCCGATTAATTCTGCTTTCAGTAGAAACTTCCGGAGATTTGGTTTCAGGCAAGTTCAGGGTATCGGCAATAATGCGGCCATCTTTCAACTGGAGGATGCGATCCGCCGTCCGGGCGATCTCCGGGTCATGCGTGACCAGGACAACTGTCTTCCGGTACTTCGTTGACAGCATGTGAAGCAGCCCAATGATGCTTTGCGAGGTCTTGCTGTCAAGTGCCCCGGTCGGTTCGTCGCCCATGATGATGGGTGGATTGTTGAACAGAGATCGCGCAATGGCGACACGCTGCTGCTGTCCACCAGAAAGTTCGGTTGGCTTGTGATTAAAACGGTCATCCAGTCCCAACATGGTTAGAAGACGCGCCGCGTGTTCCTGGCGTTCATCGCGGGGAATGTTCGCAAATATACCTGGCAGAGCAGCATTCTCCAGGGCACTCATGGATGGAATGAGATAAAAGCTCTGAAAAACAAAACCGATGGTATAGCGCCGGAAATAAGCCAGTTCTTTGGCTCCAAGCGTTTCCAGGCGGTGCCCGGCCACCATGATCTGTCCATCGGAAGGCGTATCCAGGCCACTGAGCATGTGCAGCAGTGTGCTTTTGCCAGAACCACTTTGCCCGGTGATTGCCACAAACTGGCCCTGCCGAACGTCAATATCTACGCCGTCCAGAGCATGGACAGTGTCCTCTTTAATGTGGTAAACCTTTTCGATCTTGCGTGCCCGGATAATAAATCTTTCGACCATAAAGTTAAGCCCATTAATTGTGCTCTATTATACGGGATACTGTGGGAACGAGGGAGAACCAGTGGGTAAACGCCCAACGTGCCAATGTAGGGTTTTTTCAATGAACCGCGTACAATAAAGGCGTCGCGTTTTTATACAGTTGCCCAATGTCAAGCGATCACGAACTCCCGCAGTTTAGCAGACCTTTTTCGTCAAGCCAAACAAAACACCCGCGCAGTTTGCTCGGTCAGATGCGAATGCTGATCGTGCAACCCCGGTTGTTTTTTCGCACCCTGTCTACCTCCAACAGCCAACTCTGGCTCCTGGCAGCCATACTCATCCTGGGCGTCATCGGGGCCAGCGCGATACGTCAGCAGCAACTGGGCGGCAGTGAAAGTTCTGGCCCGGTAGCGGGAGCGCCAGTTGCGCCGGATATTAACGGCGGCAATGGGTCTCCAGACATTTCGACAACCTGGACACCCGCCTTAATTGCAGTCAGCCAGGTCGTCCTCAACTGGATATTCTTGAGCCTGCTGCTTATGATTGTATCCTTGAGCCGCAGCGCTGCGCCTCAGTTGGGACAGAACTTCCGTATGGTCGTATGGGCCAACCTGCCCCTGGGCCTGATGGCGGCGCTGCAACTGCTGTTTTATGCGTCAGGTGGTAGTCCGGGCAAAGCCGGGTTGTCGGGACTGACACGGATGCTGCCAGGCTTCGCTAATTTGCCCTCTATCTCGCAGAGTCTGTTGACGACACTCAGTACCTATCTAACCATATTCGGCCTTTGGACGGTGATTCTCGTCTATCTTGGGGCGCGCAACATGCTGAATGGATCACCTCTCGTAGTCATCTTTGTGATTGCGCTGTGGTGCGCCTGGATGGTCATCGCGCCGGTGGCCGCCGAGAATATCAACAATCACAGCCCTGGCCCACTGCCAACCGTCGTGCCATTCCCGGACGCGACGCAAGGGCCGTAGCTAGATTGTAGCCTCAGGCGCCGCCCGGCATCACCACGGTGAAGGTCGAGCCTTGGCCGGGTACGCTGCGCACAGCAACGCTTCCATTGTGCAGTTCCACAAGCTGCTTGACGATGGCAAGTCCCAGGCCCGCCCCTGCGCCATCCTTATGAGTCCGGGCGGGATCGCCCCTCCAGAAGCGATCAAAGATGTGGGGCAGGTTGTCTTCGGAGATACCTGCGCCCGTATCGCTGACGGAGAGGCGTATGCCGCCCGCCTCGCCCCGTTCCAGTTCGCCGCGCAAGGTAATCGATCCGCCAGAAGGTGTGTAACGCAGGGCGTTGACGATCAGATTCGCCAACACCTGGTTCAGGCGCATCAGATCAGCCTGGATGGTCGTCCCGGCCAGCGAATCGGTGTCCACGTGCAACTCGATACCTGCCGCTTCGGCCTGCGCCCGGAAACTGGTTGCCAGGTCAGCCAGAAGATCCGCCACCTGGACTGACTCTTTGTGTAGAACCAGGTGGCCCGACTCAGCCATCGCCAGTGTGCGCAGGTCTTCTATCAGCCTGGACAGGACGCGGGTCTCGTCCAGAAGCATCTGAATATGTTCCGGGGTTGGCTGGTAGACCCCATCCAGGATGCCTTCGAGATTGCCCTGCATGATGTGTAAGGGCGTCCGCAGTTCATGGGCCACATCGGCAGTCAGGTTACGGCGCTGCTCGTCAATACGCTGCAACTCATCCACCATGTGGTTGAAGGTGCGCGCCAACTGCCCAAAATCGCCGGGTTTGTCGCTGCGCCCCTTTCGAGGTTTGCCTTCCGGCACACGGACGCTCAGGTCGCCACCCGCTACGGCATCAGCGGCAGCCATTACGTCAGTCAGCGGCCCGGTGATGTCCCGCGACGCCCGCGTGGCGACGGAGAATCCGATCATGGGCAGAGCCAGGGCCAGGCCACAGCCGCCCAGCCAGGTCAGGATCGCGGTCTGACCACCTCGCTCAACAGTGTTAGCAACAAATAGCGCCAGGGTCGCCATGCCGCCCACCACAAGCACCATAATCGCGCCAAAGGTCGCAGCGAAGCGCCAGAACAGCGCTCGCTGCCGCCGTTGCCACATCGGATTGCGCGGCGTATTCCAGTGACGATGCTTGCCCCAAGGCGATCCGCGGAATTCTTCCCACTCACCATGCTCGCCGAATGGGCCGAACGGCCCGTGACGCGGCCAATATCCCCTCGGTCTGTCATGCCAACGCCCGCGCGGGAAGGAACCCTCGCTGCCCTCGTTCTCTCTATCTGGTCGAGGGGGGGGATTCCACCCCCAATCGGGCGGCTCCGGCGGATGATCGCCCCAGGGGCCGTGCGGCGGGCGCGGCGGACGGCCTGGAGGGTTCATAACTCGCCTCCGCCTTCTGCGCCGCTTTCAAACTTGTAGCCGATCCCATAGATGGTCAGGACATAGCGCGGATCAGCCGGATTGTCTTCCAGTTTCTGGCGCAGATTCTTCACGTGGGCGTCCACGCTGCGGGCAAAGCCGTCATATGCCACGCCATAAAGACGTTCCAGGAGCTGCTCGCGCGAGAAAACCTGCCCAGGATGCTGAGCCAGGATGGTCAACAGCAAAAATTCGCTGGGGGTCAGGTGCAGAGTTTCATCGCGGCGGTTGACCGTGTGGCCGTTCAAATCAATGAGC
>DATGFK010000576.1:0-6183 GCA_035309185.1 Aggregatilineales bacterium | reverse complement strand
CGGGCGCGGACGTGTGGTGGCACTGGACTGGGCCTCGCTATTGCGCGTGCGTGGGTCGAGGCAATGGGCGGCAAAATCGGTGTGGACAGTAAACCGGGGCAAGGCAGTCGTTTCTGGTTCACCCTCCTCGCGGCACCATAGATAATAGATCGCGAATTGAAAATCGATTCCACCTGGAACTTGTTCGCCAGGGCAGACAGTAATTATTTACGAACCGGACGGAATCTAAATGGGATAGCCCGTCCTTTGCCAGTTTACAATTCGGTTACATTTAGACTACAATACCGGTATCTCATCACCCTTTTATTCATTCCATTCTTATCGTTCCAATTTCTGTGAATGATAAGTCAGTTTTATCTTTTCATCAGGGAGGAATCATGCTTTTTATACCTCAAGAACGGGGCCAGGGTCTGGTCGAATACGCGCTTATCCTGGTTCTGGTAGCCGTCGTCGTTATTATAATTCTAGTCCTACTAGGCCCGGCGATAGGAAACACGTTCTCCAACATCGTGAGCCGTTTGTAGATCGCTTAGCCGCTCGACACTCGTCACAGAAACCACTTTGGTTAGGCGCTCCCGGTGGTCGTTATTTGGCTTCGCCCAATGACGACCAATCGGTCTGTTAAACGCGTCCCGTATCCGATTAAGTATGGGGATTTGGCTGCCAGGCACTGCAATACGTTCTTAGCTCAAAGCCGATTTCGCGAGGCGGGTCTATAATCTTGATCTATTCTGAATAAGTAAGCGGATCACACACAATACATGTGATACGAGGCCGGTTCTGGGTTTCCGAACCAGGATAGGTCGTTGGGAGTCGCGATGAAAACGTTGTTCAAACCCGCCGTTAGGCTCATGAACCGGCTCATGTACCCGCAAAAGTTTTTCCTGGTGGGTCTGGTGCTGGTCATTCCGCTCGTGTTCGTGATGAGTTTGTACTTTTCGCAGAGCAGGAAGGACATCGAATTTTCATCGAAGGAACTCCTTGGTCTCTCCTACGATGTTCCATTGTTGAACTTTTTACGCGACATTCAACAGCACTGGGGCATGGCGGACGCCTACCTGGGCGGCGATGCGTCGTTCAAGGACAGCCTGGCTAAAGTCGAGACTCAGGTAGACGACGATGTAAAAGCGATGGACACGGCGGATGCCGAGTATGAGGCCACACTGAAGCTCGGCGACCGCTGGCAAAAGGTCAAATCTGAGTGGGGCGATGTGAAAACAAAATTCTTGACTTATGATGCCCTGCAAAGTTTTACGGTTCACCAGGCGCTTAACGACGATACGCTGGCGCTCATCAAACAGGTCAGTAATAACTCCAACCTGATCAGCGATCCGGATCTAGACACCAGCTACCTGATCGGTCTTGTGACCGACAAAATTCCGCTGCTCACCGATTATTTGAGCCAGGTGCGCGGACATGGGTTGATGGTTGTCGCCAGCAAGATGATGGGCGGCGAGGATCGCGTGGCGATCTCAATTCACGCTGGCAATGCGCGCACTACCTTTGACGAGATCCAGCAGGATTTCAGCCTTGCCTATAGTGCCAATCCGGCCCTGAAGGCTAAACTGGATCCGCCCCTAATA
Source organism: Aggregatilineales bacterium (assembly GCA_035309185.1). Taxonomy (GTDB): domain Bacteria; phylum Chloroflexota; class Anaerolineae; order Aggregatilineales; family UBA2796; genus DATGFK01. Next base: position 4,600 of record DATGFK010000576.1, on the reverse strand, counting down.
GATACCACGGAAACACTGCAACAATTCTTCAGTGTCGTTGCCACGCAAATGTTGCACACAACGCCCGACCTTGTTGGCGCAATGGCGATGGAAATGCCAGCGATGCCTGGCATGGCATTCACCACGACGCCGACACCTGCCCCAACCGCCACATCGGCGGGCACTCCGTCAAGTATGGCTAGCATGAGCATGGTACAGCCGACGGCAACCGCTACGAGCGCTTCCAGCGACATGATGGGGATGTCTGGAATGAATACGATGAGCTCGGCTCAGTCCACCGCCATATCAACGCAGGCCGCAACGAGCGCGGCTGCCAGCGACTCGATGGCGGGCATGTCTATGGCGCCGTCGGGTTCATCGGGTTCGGCGCCATCCCAGAGCCAGACACAGCCAACTAGCGATACCAGTGTCACCATCAGCATGGCCGATTATTTCACGGCGGTGAGCAACGTGTCGGCAAAAGCCTTCAACTTGTACGCCACAATTGCCCCGGAGTTGAGCGGGCTTCTGCAAACGCGCATTAATGGGCTGGTGGCGGGACGCAATCTCAGCCTTCTGATCGCCCTGCTGGGACTGCTGGTGGCGATCTATTTATTTGCGGGTTTCTATCTGTCTGTTCATGACACTATAGCTAATCTTGCGACGGCCACACAGCGCCTCATCGGTGGACATCGCGAGGCAGAATTGAAACTGGAGAACCGAGATGAGCTTGCCCAGGTAGCCACGTCCTTTAAGAATATCGCGGTCGAAATGATGACGGCACGCGACGAAGCGGTTGAAGCAAACAAAGCCAAAAGCGCCTTCCTCGCCAACATGAGCCATGAACTGCGCACGCCACTCAACGCCATTATTGGCTACAGCGAACTGCTCGAAGAAGAATTCAACGATGTCGGACAGGACGAATTCATTCCCGACGTTCAAAAGATCCGCACATCAGGGAAACATTTGCTCAGCCTGATCAATGACGTCCTGGACCTGTCGAAGATCGAGGCAGGGAAGATGGATTTGTACCTGGAGACGTTCGACATTTCCAGCATGATCCAGGAAATGGTAACCACAGTAAAACCACTGATGAGCAAGAACAATAACCAACTTGTAGTCAATGATGGACAGGCACTCGGAACGATGGTCGCGGACCAGACCAAAGTTCGCCAGGTCATGCTGAACCTGTTGAGCAATGCCAGCAAGTTCACGCAGCAAGGCACAATTACAGTTGATGTCCTGCGGGAACATGGCGCTTCTGGTGATTGGCTGACGTTCCGGGTGACGGATTCCGGGATTGGCATGACCCAGGAGCAATTGAGCCGCTTATTCCAGGATTTCACGCAGGCGGACTCTTCGACAACGCGCAAATATGGTGGCACTGGACTTGGCCTTTCCATCAGCAGGCGTTATTGCCAGATGATGGGGGGAGACATCTTCGTAAGCAGCCAGGAAGGAAAGGGCTCGACGTTCACTGTCCGGCTGCCCGCAACGGTCGTGAAGTCTGAACAGACAGCCGCGCCTGTCAAAGCCACCACAACGGCACCCAAGACCGGTAAAAAGACGACTATCCTGGTGATTGATGACGATAAACCCACACGGGAGATTGTGGCCCGGTTCCTGGATAAACAAGGGTATCGTATCGAGATGGCAGCCAGTGGTGAGGAAGGGTTGCAACGCGCCCGGGAACTACATCCCGACGCGATCACCCTGGATGTGATGATGCCAACGATGGACGGTTGGTCGGTATTGGCCGTGCTCAAAGCCGATAAGGAACTCGCAGACATTCCAGTCGTGATGCTCACGATGGCCGACAACAAAAACATGGGTTACACCCTCGGCGCGTCGGATTACCTGATGAAGCCCGTTGAGAAAGATGCCTTGATCGCTGTGCTGAAGAAATACGAATGTGCGGCGGACTCGTGCAGCATCCTGGTTGTCGAGGATGAACAGGCGATCCGCGAGTTGATGGTACGGATGCTCGAAGGGCAAGGTTGGGACGTGGCCGATGCCGAAAACGGGCGTGTTGCCCTGGATAAGTTGGACGCGGTGAGGCCGGGCCTAATCTTGCTTGACTTGATGATGCCCGAAATGGACGGCTTTGAATTCGTCGCTGCGATGCGCAAAAACGCACAGTGGCGCTCAATTCCAGTTGTGGTAGTGACTGCAATGAGTCTGACGCAGGATGACATCAAGAAATTGAACGGCCAGGTGCAGCGTATCTTGCAGAAAGGCGTCTTTAGCCGTGACGAACTGCTCAACGAAGTGGGCAGCACGGTGAAATCACTCCTGCCACAGCAAATATCTTGACCAATCAGTCGCGTTCACCTGTGTGTAGAGATCGTCCCTTGCAGTAGAGGAAGCGGTTGGCGCGCGTTGGGTACCGGCTAAGCAAACGGCGTACAATTGATCTCAGATCTATCCACCGATAATAGTGGAATTGTAATCCCAGGTATGGAGGAGCTGTTGATCATGATTTCAAAGCGCAACCTAGCCGTTGCTGCGTTTGTGGTATTTGCCCTGCTTCTCGCTCTCGCTTACGCCCAGCCAGAAGTGCAAGCGCAGAGTGGCACGCCAGGTGCAAATTTCACCGTTACGCTGCTGCCCCCCGCGCAAGCGGCCCGGTTTACCAGTATTCCTTACAACGGGCCGTTGGGTGGTGTAGCGCTGGGTGTAACCATCACGTCCAACTGGAACTCTTACAATATAGATACCCTGGCGGCTTTCCAGCGCTCATGTGAGCTGCTGCGGGTCTATCGTATGACGGAGTTCGGCGATTTGATCGTGCATCCCTCGGCCTGCTCCGGCAATCTGTTTAGCTTCGGTTCGGTGGGCACAGGGGCCTATTTCTTCTACGGATTTGGGAGCGTAAGTGCCGCACAGCTCGCCCAAATGGACGTGCTGTGGCTGGCGAGACTGACTCCGACGCCCAACGCCCTTGCGATCAGCGCGAACCCATTACTGCTGCCCGCCGCCGACTGGCAGGTTTATCTCACTGTGCCACGTAGTGGCCCAATGGGTGGCCTGGCGCTTGGCGCGATGCGCGCAACAGATTTCACTGCCTATTCGTTGGACACGCTGCTCACCTTCCGGCGTTCCTGCGACTTCATACGTGTCTACCGCGTGACGCCCTTTGGCGACTTCATCTTGCACCCTTCGACGTGCGTTGGGAACATCCTGAGTTTCACGTCTGTTGGCACAGGCCACTACATCTTCTATGCCTTTGGCAGCGCACTGGCCGCTCAAAATGCGCAGATGAACGCGCTGTGGATTCACCCAACTCCGACGCCGACGCCCTAGAATCAAGCAAAGGTCAGGTATAGCGTAAGGAACTGTAGCATTGCTCTACCTTAGGCTATATCCGCAGACCAATTACATATCGGCCAGGACAGCGCTGATCCGCTCGATAAATGTGTCAACGTGGGTATTCTCCGCGATGAGTGGGGGAATCAGCCGCAGCACGTTCTGGCCCGACCCGACCAGCAGTAACCCACGCTCTGTACCACGACGGATGACCTCGGACACATCTAGATCAAGTTCGACGCCGACCATCAACCCATGGCCTCGTACATCCTTGATGTGTGGGCTGTTGATTTCTTCAAGGCGTTCCATGAGATAATGGCCTGTGTCTCGCACATGCTGCAAAAAGTCCGGTTGGTTGATCCGGTCAAAGACGTGAGAGGCAACAGCGCATACCAGTGGCCCGCCGCCAAAGGTCGTGCCGTGCGCGCCGACTTCCATCTTCTCGGCCACGCGATCCGTCATGAGGATCGCGCCCACAGGCAATCCACCCGCCAGCGGCTTCGCAAGCGTCATAATGTCGGGGGTGACACCACTGGCCTTATGCGCCCACAGGTCGCCTGTCCGGCCCAGGCCACACTGCACTTCATCGTAGACCAACAGTGCGCCAACCTCATCGCAGCGCGCCCGCAGCGCCTGCAGGAACGCTGTCGTGGCTGGGTGAATCCCGCCCTCGCCCTGGATCGGCTCGACAAAGACGGCTGCCGTTTGTGGGCCGATGGCGATTTGTAGCGCCGCTACGTCGTTAAACGGCGCGATCACGACGCCCGGCATCAGCGGGCGAAAGGGAGCTTGATAGGCCTCTTTTGGTGTCAGTGCCAGCGTTCCCATCGTGCGGCCATGAAAGGCGTGTTCAAAAGCCACGATCTCGACCTTTGTGTCACCGCCCGTGGCACGGGCAAATCGTCGGGAAAACTTAATAGCGCCTTCATTGGCTTCCGTGCCGCTGTTGGTAAAAAACACCTTGTCTGCAAAACTGTTGGCTGTTAGTTTTTCGGCAAGCTGCACGCCGGGCGCAGTGTAAAACAGATTACTGGTATGCATCAGCTTCCCGGCCTGCTCGGTCAGCGCTGCCGTCACTCCCGCATCGGCGTGGCCTAGCGCGTTGACCGCAATCCCGGCCATAAAATCCAGGTACTCGTTGCCTTCAGTATCCCAAACCGTCATGCCCTGGCCGTGCGAAAGCACCATTGGCGCGCGCTTGTAGGTCTGCGCGATTGCCGATTTCTCCCCAGCAATGATCTGGGCCGCCGTTAATTCCTGCAATTCTTCCATTAATTTCTCCTCTTATGCCGAAACTTTCGTTCCGGTACCCAGT
>DATGFK010000575.1:0-2709 GCA_035309185.1 Aggregatilineales bacterium | reverse complement strand
CTGCCGATTTTACTTGCTCAAAAACGCATTGATCGCGTTGAGCAGTTCGTCAATGTCGGCGGGCATCAGATCGCCCATGTGTGCGATACGGAAGGTCTTGCCCTTCAGCTTGCCGTAGCCGCCATCCATCGCCATGCCCAGGCCACGCAGATGCTTCACGAGCGCGGCCACGTCCACGTTGCGATTGTTGGCAATGCACGACACGGTAGGCGAATGGTGGCCTTCCTCGGAAAACATCTCGAAGCCGCAGCCTGCTGCCCACGAACGGACGGTCTCGGCCATCTTGGCGTGGCGCGCAAAACGCGCGTCCAACCCTTCGGCCAGGATGTAATCAAGCTGCTTGTCCGAAGCGAACATCAGCGAGATGTTGGGCGTGGAGGGCGTATTGTTCTTGAGCGCGAAGTTTTCCAGTTCGATGAAGTCGAAGTAGTAGCCGCGATGCTTGATTTGCTTAGCGCGCTCCAGCACGCGATCCGAAACGGCAGCATAGGCCAACCCTGGCGGCAGTGCCATCGCCTTCTGGGTCGAGGTCAGCAGCACGTCGAGACCCAGAGTGTCGAAATCAATCTTGTAGCCGCCCAGGATGCTGACCGCATCCACCAGGATCAGCGTATCCGGGTACTGCTTGATGATCGGAACCATCTGCTCAAGGGCTGTTTTGACGCCGGTGCTGGTCTCATTCAGGACGATGGCGACTGCATCATAGTGCTGCTTCTTGAGCTGATCCTCAAGCTGCTCGACCTTGACCGCCTTGCCCCACTCGGCTTCGATGATGTCCACCTGTTTGCCGTTGCGCTCGCTCACGTCGGCCCAGCGCTCACTGAACGCGCCGTTGACCAGGTGCAGCACTTTCGCATCGTCGCGGACGCAGTTGCGGGACGCGCCTTCCCACAAGCCCGTGCCCGACGACGTTGAGACGAAGACGCGAGAACTCGAATAGAACAGCTTGCGCAGTTTCTCTTGTAAGCTCGCGTAAAGTGCATCAAAGTCCGAACCCCGGTGGCCGATCATCCAGGCGCCCTGGGCTTCCAGGATTTCCTTGCGCACCTCGATGGGGCCGGGACTAAAGAGCTTAATGTGATCGGGTTTTTTCGTGTCTGACATTCAGCTATTCCTCCTCAGGAATTGGTTGATCGGGTGAAGACTCCCTCAACCCCTGGCCCCTTCGCCTATCTGAATGGGCGAAGGGGAAAACGGACAAGTTGCACCAGGCTCCCCTCGCCCGTCCGCGGGAGAGGGGTGGGGGTGAGGGATCTTTCTCTTACTCATGGGAATCCTGCACGACATCTTGAGCGGAGGCCAGCCGCTCCCGGATCTCCGCGAGGGCGGGCGTGGGCGTCGGGTCCACGCCGTAGCTCATGGCGACATAATAACTGACATAATCTCCATACTGGATGCCCGAAAGCATCTGCCCTATCGGGCTGTGGCCGCGCATCTTCACCACGTCTACCGCGATACCCTGCTGCAAATACAGATCCTTCGTCAGCGTCTGGCGAATGGCGATACGTGGGTGATCGAACTGCGGCGAGGACAGGATAACCACCGACAGCTTGGTCATCAACTGGCGCGGAAAGATGATCCCGGCGGCGGCGTTGTGGTTGACCTCCGGCAGTTCATCCCATTCGGCCCAGGTTTTGGCGTTCTCATTGAGCTGCATCTTCCAGCGATGGGCAACCGGGGCCAGGATTCCCGCCCCGTAGATCACCGGGATGCGCCCGATAAGCTGACCGGCAAGGCGCTTGGCGGGGTTCTTCACCACACGGCCTTCCACGCCCAGCACCGGCACCCGCGTCCTTAGAGTCCCGACCACTTCGGCGATGTCGGCGGAGGGGTCAGGCAGTAAAGCCAGGCGGTAGGCCAATGCCAGCAGCAGGCCGAAATACCAGGCCAGGGCCGGGCGCGAATCGCCCTCATGTGGGCACAGACAGGCCGAGGCATAGGGCCGCCCCATCGCCTGGATGTGCTGGCAGAGGGCTGCGTTGGCTGTCAGAGCCAGGATTTGCGCTCCGCGCGCCTGGGCGCCTTCCAGGACGCTGAGAGCCTCTTCGCTCTTTCCGCCATGCGTGATGATCACGACGAGCGTGTCCTCGCCCGCCGCGTAGGCCGGGAGGTCGTAGCCCCGATGCACGATCAGGGGCAGCTTGCCCGTTTCCTTCGCCAGAACCGCCACCATGTCGCCCGCCACCGCCGAGTTGCCCATGCCCGCCACGACGATCTGTCTGACCTGGCTGTAGGTTGTGGGGAAAGCAAAAGCCAATCCCTGCTGCCAAGCCGCCTCAAAGCGATCCGGTAGGGAATCCAATTCCTCACGCATGTGCTGCGCGTCCATCTGGCGGAAGCTGGTTAGGTCGTCGAGATTCATCGTCCCCTGGGCCTTTGTGCAAAATAGTACAAGACTATCTGGCGATCCCGCAATGTACAAAATGCCCTAATGAGTAAGACCCTGGCCCTACGAGACACTCCGTCGTGACCGAGCCTACCCTGACCGGGCCTATTATCGCCCGGAACGCCTGCCCTGTCGAAAAAGCGGTGGGACACACATTCCGCCTGATTGTTTGTGTTTTCGCCGGGCGAATCTCATCTCTACTCCCATCGGAATGGGGAGGGTTTGAGGGTGAGGTCAACCGTGTTTCCATTCCCCCTTGTCCTATAGCTCCGCCAGCGGAACGCAGGCGACGATCTCCGTGCCGCTGCCCGCTTTGGAGGTGA
>DATGFK010000574.1:0-6332 GCA_035309185.1 Aggregatilineales bacterium | reverse complement strand
GGCGAAGGCGCTCAGCGTCCCTTGCAGCAGATTCAAGGCGCCCAGGATAAAAACGATCAGCAGTACGGCAGTGATCAGCATCAACCAACGTAACAGGCCGAACAGGAGCGCGCTGCGAGGTTTTTGGTCGAAGTCAATCTGGCTACGAATATGTCCCGCGACAAAAGCAGCCGATCCCGCCGCTGCTGCCCCAAGCAGGGCTATAAACTGCACGTTCAGGGGCATCACAAACTTGGCGTAGCTCACGACCTGCGACAGCGCCATGAGGTACGGGGTGAGGATCGTATCCAGTTCGGAAAAGGTATACAGTGTCAGGAATACCGCGCTGAAAATCAACAGCATCATGAGGCAGGAATTGAGCGTGTAATTCATGCCGCCATGCTCGCGGCTGTCTACGTACAGGTAGCCGCCCACGGCGAGGGTCAACATTGCCAGGGGCCAGATGCTCAGTTCCAGGCTATAGCCAGCGAACAGAAGGGCGAGCAGGATCATGATCGCCAGGGCTGCCAGCGTACCCGGAATCAAATACAGATAGAAATTGCCTTTGCCACGCTGCATGGCCGCAATCGGCACGCGGAAGGCCATATAGGAACCGATCAACATGGCAAACGCAAGCGCCAGGGCCAGTAGATAGGCCAGGCTGCCCAGCGCCGTGAAATAATTCTGTAGCCCCACAAAACCCTGGGGCAGCACCGTACCGCCCTGCATACTGATGAAAAATCCCGATAAAACGGGAAACAGTCCGAAAATAAAAGTCAGGATTGTGGCAGGTGCAACAAATAATAGACCCAGGATCGCCTCGCGGCGTTTGGCCCGGTGGCGCGTTCTGGCAAGATCCCTTACGTTGGCACTGACACCGCTGTGTGCCTGGACGCTTTCCATGAGAACCTCTCAACCTCACCCGATTCCCCCTCTCCGAAAACACCGGAGAGAGGGAAGGCGAGGATTCTGTATCTTTACTTTGCAGCCGTTGCGGCGGGCGTAGCAGGTTTGGGAGTCGCAGTCGGCAGCGGCGTGGGCAGTGGCGCCCCAGGCTGATTCTGTGTGATGGCAGCGTTTGCGTCGTCGTTCAGCTTGCCAAAGGTATCCGCCACGGGTTTGCCATCCAATACATCGTTAAAGGCATTGGTGACCAGGGTGCGGACGGGGTTGTAAGCCACGATTGGCGGCTCGACTTTCGTATTGCCCAGGAGATCGAAACCGTGTTTGTACTGTGGATTGGCGGTGAAGTAATCAGTCATCTGCGCGGCGGTAGACTGGCGCACCGGGTAGTAATTCGTCGCCTTAGCCCACACAGCCTGCTGCTCGGCCTCATCCATCCAGCGGATGAACAGCCAGGCGGCCAACTGCTGAGGCTTGGTGGTCGCGGGAACCGAAACGCTTGCGCCGAACACATTCTGAACCGGCTGCGTCTTGTAGGGGATCGGGGCGATGTCCCAGTTAAAGGCTTTGCCCGCCTGCTGGATAGCAGCCTTCACGAACGGGAAGCCAGCCGATGTGCCCACGTAGAATACGGACTTTTGCGCGGCGAAGTCATTCTGATCGGCAAAAGCGGCAGCGGGCAATGACGCGCAGCCTTTTTGCATCATATCCTGCATGATGGCAGGCGCAACTTGAGCTTCGGGGCTATCGTAGGTGAATTTGTTGGCTTTGGGATCGTACACGTCACCGCCCTGGGCAAAGGCCGCTGCCGCGATGAATGAGGCATCCGTGCTCACCTCGTAGCCGATGCGCCCGGAGGCTGAGTCCTTGTATTTGCACGCCATCGTCTCAAAATCGTTCCAATTCTTGGGCGCCGCGCTAAAGCCAAGCGCCTGGAGGGCGTCGGCGTTGTAGTACAGCACTTCCATAGAGCGGAACAGCGGGAAGCCAAGACGCTGGTTCTTAAACTGCGGGTTTACGTCGGATTGCAGGTAGCTCTGGAAAAAATCGTTTGTCGCCGCCTGGCCTAAGCCATAGGTTTTGTCGTTGAAAAAGTCGTTGAGGTCAACCAGGGCATTCACGTTCTGGTACTCGGCTGCTTCATTTTGATAGGCGGAAACCAGATTCGGAAGGTCTTTGGTTTGCAGACCGGCCAGCATGGCCTGGAAAACGGCGCTGTTGTTGCCCTTCAAAACGGGCTTGACGGTGATCTTCCAGGGATTGCCCTGGTTGAAGGCGGCGATCAAACCTTCAAGCGTCTTCTGATTGTTTCCCGGCTGGTTATGCCAGTAGGTGACAGTAGCGCCGCTGGGATCAACGCCCGCGTAGGCGCCATCCGTCGTCGGCTTGGTGGGAAGGTCAAAGGTCTTAACGTAATCGCCGGATTGCGCGGAGACTGGCCCTGCCAGGCCGATAACGCTCAACAGTGTCGAGGCGATGAGCGTAAGCGTGACCGCAGCTTTGAACCTGGAAAACATTGCTTCTTCTCCTGATAGATAGGCCGACTGAACGCTTCCAAAACAGCCCATGATCTTACAGGCTGCATATCAAGCAACTGTTAAGACTTTTGGAAACTTGCGAAATCGTGGCGCGATGTAGAATGGGGAAGTCACTTTGATTGTATCGCAACCCATATTGTTTGACAGAATTGCCCGATCTGTGCCATTCTTCATAGGACTCACGACGACACCGGCAGGGGTGAAAAATTAGCATGTCGAGCTTGATCGGACAACGTCTCGGACAATACCAGATTATCTCTCTACTGGGCAAAGGCGGTATGGCAAGCGTTTACCGTGCCCGACAAGTATCGGTAGACCGTGACGTTGCGGTCAAAGTGATCCGACCCGAACTCGCGGAGGCTACAGACTTCATCAAGCGTTTTGAGCGCGAAGCCAAGACCGTAGCATCGCTGAGCCATCTGCACATCCTCAAGATATTTGACTACGGAGAACACGGCGACGTCGTTTACCTGGTCATGGAGTTGTTGACTGGTGGCAGCCTGGCCGAGCACATACACGGTGGGCCGCTGCCTGACGGCGAGACCGTACGCCTGCTCGATCAGATTGCTTCGGCCCTGGATTATGCCCACCAGAAAGGCATTATCCACCGCGACCTGAAGCCACAAAATGTCCTTCTAGACGACGCGGGCAACGCCTTCTTGACTGACTTTGGCCTCGCCAAAATTCTTGGAGAAAGCAGCGCCCTGACGCAGAGCGGCGTTGCGATGGGGACGCCCGCCTACATGGCCCCGGAGCAGTGGCAGGGCAAACCGCTCGACGCCAGTGCCGATAACTATGCGCTTGGCGTGATTATCTACGAAATGATGACTGGCAATTTGCCATTTCAAGGTGACACGCCTTACAGCATGATGCACATGCACATCAGCGAAGCGCCGCCACCCATCCGCCTGCGCCGTCCGGAACTCCCGACGGAAGTTGAGCAGGTACTGGCTAAAGCGCTTGCCAAGACTCCCGACGAGCGCTATCGCTCTGCCACAACCCTGGCCTCAGACCTGAAAGCAGCCCTGGGCAGCCGGACTGTCATCTCTGACCCGACGCCAACCCTCTCCCGCAAGGCGCGCAGTGCGCATCCATCCGTGGACGAAGAACCGACGCTGGTCGGGCAGGCCACGGCGAATCCCGATGGGAAGACGCGCGAACCGGTGACGCAGGCATCGCCCACAGTAGGCTCTCAAGACCAGGCCCGGAGTGGGCGCAGCAGACTCATGCCGATCCTGGCAGGCGTAGTCGTCGTGTTGGCTGCCGGGGCAGTCCTGTTTTCGGAGGTGGGTCTCGGCGCACTGCAATCTAAAAACGGCTCTGCAACGCTCAAACCAACCCTTGGAAATACCGGGCGCCAGACTCAACTGGCGGTTGCCGCCAGCAACACGCCCGACCCATTGAGCGTCAAGAGTGGGGGCGGCTCTGGCAGCACCAGCAGTCCGGCCCTGGCCCCGACGCGATCCAACACGCCGCCGACGGTCTACGCCGACGTTGCTATAACGGCAGCCCCGTCTCAAGGGGTATCCGCTTCGCAGGAAGCCACGCGCAAACCGCCCTTTGCGCCTCCCCAGACAGTGATCACGGCGGGCAACGCTGGCAAGCTGCAATCCGTGCTGACCGTTGGCAATCCGGGTTCGCTGCAAAGCGTGGCCTTTAGCCCTGACGGAACGATGTTGGCAACGGGCAGCGGCGACAACAACGTTTACGTCGCGATGGTCAAAACGCGCGCCAATCGCTATATCCTGAAGGGCCATACCGGGCGCGTTTGGGAGGTTGCCTTCAGCCCGGATGGTGTGACGCTGGCTTCCGGCAGCGAGGACGCAACCGTTATTTTATGGGATTTGCAGACTGGCAAAGAAATCCGAACCTTACAGGGACATAAAGACGCAATTTGGGGTCTGGCCTTCAGCCGCGATGGCTCCGTTTTGGCTTCGGGGAGCGCCGATCAAAGCGTCCGCCTGTGGGATGCCAAAAGTGGCAATTTGATCAAGAGTATCCCGGCAGGGCCAGATGCCAATGTCGCCTTTGGCCCTGGCGGAAAGTTCTTCGCCATTAGCGCGCCAGAAAACACCGTTCAGCTCCTGGACGTAGAAACGCAACGTCTCCTGAGGACTTTTCAGGGCCATACGGGACAGGTCTTTAGCCTGGCTTTCAGTCCCGATGAACTGTGGATGGCCGCCAGCAGTGCGGACAACACCGTCATCGTATGGGATCGGACAAGGCTAGACAAGAGTTACACCATCCAGGCGAACAACCCTTCTGTGATCGGGACGCTGGCCTATAGCCCCAACGGGCAGGTGCTGGCAATCGGCCAGTCGGATGGCAGCATTTTGCTATGGGATGCAGCGGCGAACAAACAGATCGGCGAGTTGACAGGCCATACCAGCCAAATTACAGGACTGGACTTTGACCCATCAGGGACGCTGTTGGCCTCCACAGGCGGGGACGATAAGACGCTTCGCCTGTGGGGAATTCCGTGAACATCAACAGAACTTCAGTAGTTACCGAAACACTAGGTAATTGACCATGACGGACAAAGACTTAACCCTTCTTTTTCTAAAAGCTCAGGCAATGACCTCGACATGGTCAGAAAAACGTGTTCGAGATACTGCGAACCTGATTGTAGAGATTTGTGAGGGAAGGCTCGATTGGGAGGCAGAGGTTGGAGAAGATTGGGCGAGTATCTTAGGTAAAACCAAAGGACAAGGCAGGGTAGCTATCATTAGGAGCGATTTTCCTTTAGCTATTGTCTTTGTTCCGTATATTAATATTCTCCGTGAGAGTCTCGAAAAAGAAGGTATTGTTGTAGTTGAGGCTGAAGATGATCACAGTCCAAAATATTCCATAGACAAATCTAAAATTCCAACGATATTTCCTGGCCTTAAATGGCATACAGATGTAATTGATCCGCAGCACATGTCTATCAACGATTTATGGTGGGCAACAATTTAGTTGTCTTCGAATGTAACTGCCCCGCGCTGACACGCCTGAGCAGTTACGTTTTTGAATCGGTGAAGTACCGAATATCACAAGGACAGTTGCCAGGTGCCTATGTTGTCGGTCGAAGCGCTCATTGCCAGAGCAACCTCCGTACTGAATCCTCGACCCCTCGGCGAGAATTTTGGCGGGCAGGTGGCTGCGGCTTTAGTGACCGATCAAGGCAACGTCTATCTTGGCGTGTGCATGGACATCAGTTCGGGAATTGGCTTTTGCGCGGAGCACAGCGCCATCGCCGCGATGGTCACTGCCGGGGAATCCCGCATTTCGAGAATTGTTGCTGTCAAGAAAGACCAGGACAATCGTGTTTCCATACTTGCTCCGTGCGGACGGTGCCGGGAGTTTATACGACAAATCCATCCGGAAAACCTGACGACCCAGGTTATCCTGTCGCCTGATAAAGTGTTGCCCCTGGCCGATCTACTGCCCTACTATGACTGGTCGCAAAAGTTGGAAAACTCTTGAGCGCCTCAAAGACAACCGATGTTCTTGTCCAGATTGGCCCGGTGGCAGATTTGTATTTGGACTATAATTCCCAAACTAGGCAACAGCGTAAACTTCAAAGAGGAGAGACATCATGAGCAGACGATACGAGAGTGACCGCGAACGGGAACTCGATTACGAGGACCGCCATCGTTCCGTCCGGCGCCGTGAACGCCGCTCCGAGGAACGCAGGATCGAACTGGCCTCTTTCGCGGCCCTTATAGTCGTGTTCATGGTTGGTTTGGTAACGACAATCCCCCCCGTGTGGATGTCACTCGTCGGCGGCTCTATTTTGCTGGCAAGCGCCATCTATCAATCGCAGCGTCGCTGGCGCGTCACTGCCATGACCTGGATCGGCGGCATTGTCATGTTGGGGGCGGCACTCGTTTCGCTGTATGAAAAGATACCCCTGCCCGGCGGTATCTGGCT
>DATGFK010000573.1:0-3983 GCA_035309185.1 Aggregatilineales bacterium | reverse complement strand
TGGCAGCGGAGTTGCGTCTATGCCTCCGATGAAACCCTCTGGCAGGATACCGTGACAAAAAACCCGCGCGCGTGGCAGGCCTACATCAATCTCGGCGCGGCGCTGACGCAGGCGGGGAAACTTGACGCTGCGGTCGGGTCTTATGAACAGGCACTGGCAATCAACCCGGAGTCTGCGGAAGCGCATAATGATTTCGGAAATGCCCTGCTGCGACAGGGAAAAATCCCCGAAGCGATCAGTCATTTCGAGCAGGCGTTGCGGATCAAACCTGATTATGCCGAGCCACACGCCAACCTCGGAAACACGTTCATGCAGCTTGGCAAAGACACGGAAGCGATCAGTCACTTCGAGCAAGCGCTGCAGATCAATCCCCAGTTCGCTGAAGTTCACAATAATCTCGGAAGTGCCTTGGAAAAACACAAGCAGCTGACAGAGGCAATCGAACAGTACCAGCAGGCATTACGAATCAACCCTGACTTTGTCGAGGCCCACTATAATCTCGGACACGCTTTCGAAAAACAAGACCGTGTGACGGACGCAATGCAGCAATACGAGCAAGCGCTGCGACTTCGCCCCGATTTTGTCGCAGCGAGCTACGCCATTAGACGATTGCGGGCGGGACCGTCACCATTCACGAGACAAGAACCGTCGACCCCATGAAGGACGCGTGGAGATCACCGGTGATCATATGCGCGCTGGTCATCGGGTCATACGCGTGCATCGCCCAGTGGGGCAATTTGGAGTCGCTGGGCCCGAATCCGTCCGAGAGTTCCTATAATTTGTTGGTAGAAGGACTCCGCAGCGGCCAGGTCTGCCTGAACAAAAAGGCGCCGCCGGGGTTCGTCCGCCTCGCCGACCCCTACGATCCGATCGCCAATTCCCGTTTCCGTCTGGGGCCCGACCGGTTGCACGACTTGAGCTATTACAAAGGCCGACTCTACTTGTACTTCGGGGTTACTCCGGCGCTGATATTATTCTGGCCGTTCGCCGCGCTGACCGGCGAGTACCTGTTTGAGAGTCAAGCCGTGGTCATCTTCTGCACCCTGGGCTTTTTGGCCAGCGTAATCCTGCTGCGCATGTTGTGGCGGAGCTATTTTCCCGAGGTGAGTGCCTGGGTGATGTTGGCCTGCGCGCTGGCACTCGGGCTGGCGACGGGCGTGCCGGTGCTCCTGCCACGAGCCGCTTACAACGAAGTAGCGATCAGCTGCGGCTATATGTTCACGATGCTTGCGCTGGGGGCGGTCTGGTGCGCATTGCACGAACCGGGGCGACAGTCTCGGTGGTTGGCAGCGGCAAGCGTGGCGTATGGTTTGGCGGTGGGAGCGCGACCTTCGCTGTTGCTTGGCGCGGTCGTCCTGCTGACGCCCGTGGCGCAAGCCTGGCCTGACTGGCGGCGCGCCTGGAAACTACTGATCGCGGCGACCATCCCGATCGCCCTTATTGGGATTGGGTTGATGCTTTATAATTATTCACGGTTCGACAATCCACTCGAATTCGGCATACGCTACCAGTTGACGGGACAACCGCAGGTTACCCAGCGGTTTTTCAGTCTACATTATCTTTGGTTCAACTTCCGCGCCTATTTTCTCCAGCCAGCGCGCTGGAGCGCCCACTTCCCGTTCGTGCATGAAGCCATCGTTCTGCCCGTACCGGCAGGTCATGGTGGGGTGGAAGCCGCTTTCGGCATCCTGACGAACATCCCACTTGCGTGGCTGGCGCTGGCTTCGCCGTTCGCGTGGCGAAGCCGGTCGGCGCAGGCGACCTCGATTCTGCGTTGGTTTGTCGTGGCGGCAGTCCTGTTTTTTGTGATTTGCGCCCTGACCATTTGCCTCTTCAGCGGCGCGAACAGCCGCTACGAAGTGGACTTCCTGCCGGTGCTCGTATTACTGGCCGTGATTGGCGTACTCGGATTGGAACGGATGCTAATGGGTCAGCCCACCCGGCACCGCGCCGCTCGTTGGTGCTGGGGCGTACTGTTGTTCTTCTCAGTGGCATTTAACCTGTTCGCCAGTATCGCGTACCATGCCTTCGTGTATAATGATCTTGGAAATGCCCTCATGCTAAATGGCAGGGTGCAAGAGGCGATCAGAATCCATGAGCAGGCGCTGCGGTTTGATCCCGATTATGCCGAGGCCCAAAACAGCCTGGCATCTGAGCTGTTCGCATTGGGCAAAGTACAGGAGGGATCACAGCATTTCGAGAGATCGCTGCAGATCCGGCCTGAGTGGGCCTCGACGCATTACGATTGGGGCAATGCCCTGGCTCGATCCGAAAAATTCGAGGACGCAATCAGCCAGTACCAGGAGGCGCTGCGGCTCAAGCCTGATTATCCCGATGCACACAATAATCTGGGGATCGCACTGATGGCGCTTGGCAAGTCGCAAGAGGCGATCGCTGAATACAAGCGGGCGTTGGAGATCAATCCCAAGTATCCGCAGGCGTACAACAGCCTTGGAAACGCCTTCTTTCAAGAGGGCAAGACAGAAGACGCGATCACCCAGTACGAGAAGGCGGTGCTGATCTGGCCGGATTCCGCCGATCTGCACTACAATCTGGGACTCGCCTTGGAGAAGATGGGGCGCACGCCGGAAGCAATCGAAGAATACGAGCAGGTGCTCAATCTCCAACCTGATTTTGCTGCAGCAGGGAATGCGCTGAAACGGTTACGGGCAGGTCAGTAGGTTTGCCATCATGAAAACTCCGAAATTCATCGTGTTGGCAGTGGTCTTTGCGGGGTTCTTGGCCTATTCCAACAGTCTCTCCGGGCCATTTGTCTTTGACGACCTGAACTCGATCTCTGAGAACCGGACCATCCGTCATTTATGGCCGCCGTGGAATGCGTTCTCACCATCTCACGGAACTGGATCGACGGTTGAGGGACGACCGATACTGAATTTCACATTCGCCGTCAACTACGCGCTCGGCGGCACCATGCCAAGGGGTTATCACGCGGTGAATCTGGTGATACATATTCTGGCGGGCTTGACCCTGTTTGGCATCGCGCGGCGAACACTACTGCAGCCGGTGGTCGCCAAATGGTTTGAAACAGAAGCGACCCCCCTGGCCCTGGCGATTGCCGTCATCTGGATGGTCCATCCGCTGGCAACGGCGGCCGTTACGTATGTGGTGCAACGCGCCGAATCGCTCATGGGGCTATTCTACCTTCTGACAATGTACTGCGCTATTCGCGGTGCTGAGTCGGAGAAGAAAGGACCGTGGTATGCGCTTTCCGTGACCGCGTGCCTGCTTGGTATGGCCACCAAGGAGGTAATGGTGTCCGCCCCCCTCATGGTGTTGCTCTATGACCGGACATTCATCACCGGCAGTTTTTCACAAGCATGGAAGCAACGGCGGCAACTGTATGTGGGGCTGGCCAGTACCTGGGCTGTTCTAGGATACCTCGTAATGACCACGGGCAGCCACGGTGGAACGGCCAGCTTCGGGAGCGGATTTACCTGGTGGCAGTACGCATTGATCCAATGCCGAGCGATCGTTCACTACCTAAAGCTGTCAGTGTGGCCGTATCCGCTGGTTTTCGACTACGGAATACTTCCAGTCAGCTACGTGGGTGGGGTCTTGCCTTATGTACTGGCCCTGGCCGCGCTGGTGACAGGAATAGTACTCGCACTTTCGCGTCGCCCAGCCATTGGTTTCCTGGGTGTTTGGTTCTTCGCGATTCTTGCGCCCAGTTCTAGCGTGGTGCCACTCCCGACTGAAACAATCGCCGAACACCGGATGTATCTGCCGCTGGTGGCAGTGGTCGCGCTCGCGGTATTAGGGATTTACCGGTTGATTGGTCGTCGCAGCCTGTTGGTATTTCTCGCGCTCGCAGTAGGATTGGGATTGATGTCCCGGCGGCGGAACGAGGATTACCATAGTGATCTGGCGCTTTGGGGCGACACGGTTCAGAAGTGCCTTGGCAACGTACGCGCGCGCGTCAACCTGGGAGCCATCTTTTTCAGGATGGGCCGTGTGCAAGAAGC
>DATGFK010000572.1:0-7244 GCA_035309185.1 Aggregatilineales bacterium | reverse complement strand
GTGATGTAGCTTCCTGGCAGACTCGCGTCCCTTGCCATAGAATCGGGTCGTACTCCGAATCGGCAAACACGGCAGGCGTGGCACAAATGGCAACCTACGACGATTTCACGAAACTGGACATTCGCACGGGCGTGATCGAGCACGTCGAGGATTTTCCCCGCGCGCGCAATGCGAGCTACAAAGTGCGCGTCAATTTCGGGCCTGAGGTCGGCACGAAGTGGAGTTCGGTGCAGGCCACCAATTACGGCAAAGACGCGCTGATCGGGATGCAGGTGGTGGCCGTCGTCAACTTCGAGCCGAAGAACATCGCCGGGTTTATGTCGGAAGTGCTGGTGCTGGGCGTCCCGCAGGAGGACGGCAGCCTGTCGCTGCTGACTCCCAGTTTGCCGGGGAGACTCGGTGGCAAGGTGTATTGAATACGAAAATACACTACGATCTGGTGGTCACCCGGTACCGGAGACGTTGGAAGTGAGCCAACTTGACAGAAATTATGAATAATTGACGAATTATAGCCAGATTCGTTTGTGTCTCTATCAACAGCGACTACAATAGAGTCTGGGATATTGCCTATCGCAAACAAGGATGAACTCCATGGAAGCACCAATTACCTCCATCAAATTGCACAAGCAGGTTTTCTTTGCCCTGGCTTTTGTTCTCGTGGCTGTCGCTTGCAATTCCGCGCCACAGACCACGCCGACGGCCACTAACGTCCTCAAACCGCGAACTACGCTTACGATCTCTGGCGCCTCCACAGCACTATCTATTATGAAATCCCTTCAGCCCGCATTCGAAGCAGATAATGCCAACTATTCCCTTCAAATTCTGGAAAGCACTGGGACTTCTGGTAATAGCGGCGCCATCAAGGGAATCGGCGACAAAACACTGGATCTTGGCTTGTTGACTCGCGACCTTACCGACACGCAAAGAGCGTCGGGTATCAACGCCGTGACATTTGGCAAGGGGTCTGTCGCTGCGTTCGTTCATCCAGGCGTTAACATTACAACGCTCACCAGTCAGCAATTGACTGACATTTACGCGGGGCATGTCAGTAACTGGTCTCAAGTCGGTGGCGCTGATCTGCCCGTTGTGCTGTTTATCCGCCAGCCAGATGAGAATGTCACCCAAAAGCTGCGCGATGCTTATTTTGGTAAAACCCCATTTCCATCCAACGCACAGTTATTAAACAACAGCAAAGACATCGTTACTGCCGTATCGGGTACAGCAGGCGGTATTGGCTATGGCGACTGGCCGGCGGTGGTCGCGGAAAACTCGCCCATCAAACCGGTAGCGCTCGATGGGGTGGGGCCAACCGACAGTACCTACCCGCTCACTAATAACCTCACTGTTGCCTACCTAAAAGAGCGGCAGTCCGATATTCAACCCTTTACGGATTGGCTGGTTTCAAAGCGCGGCCAGGATGAGCTTGTGAAGCTGGGAGTCATCCCGTTAGCGGCCAAATAGTCTAGCTTGGCGTCTAGCTTTACCTTGATTATGCTAATGTCCAGGACATGTCTATTTCTGAGCAAGTCAATAACGGTTGTTGGTACAACGATAAGGTAGACCATGAGAATACGTCGTTTGCAGAATCTCACACTCAATGTGAAGGTCAGTCTGCTGTTGATTACGGCCTTCGTGATCTTGCTCGCTGCTGTTACGATTGTGCTCGTCGTCAATATCACAACATTGACTTCGCAGGTCAGCCATGAACGGACTGTCCAGGAAACTAGCCTGATTCAGGCCCAGTTCCAGGAATTTAACAAGTCCCTGCTCAATACAGTGCAAATCCTGGTCGGCGCACAGGGCATTGGAGACGCTGTCTCCGCCAGCAACGCTGATCACTTGAAAACTGCATTGCTGGTCGCCCTGAAGGATGTCAACATCGATCAGGCAAGTGTTTATGACGCCAGCGGAAAGCTCATTCTGCATCAATTCCAGAACGCTGCGATTCCCGATGACGTTGTACCTGGCCGACTGATCTCTTTGGCCTTAATCGGCGTCAACGTAACTGAACTGGTTCCACAAAGCAGGGAATCAACTCCATCTGGTTCCTCTATGGTGGCAATGGCTGCTGCTCCCGTAAATGATGCAACTGGCAACGTGGTTGGCGTGATTATCGCCGAAAAGGAAGTCAACAATAACGTCCTCCAACAAATTAACTTTGGCCGTAGCGACATTCAGCTCTCCCTGCTGTACCGAGGCAGCATTCTGGCAAGTACTGCCGATAACAGGGTAGATAGCGGCCCATTGTCCGGAAACGATGGTGTTCAGCAGGCGGTCAACGGACAGGTTTGGATTAGCCCTGCTTACATCAGCGACAGTGTGGGGCACCTCCAGTCACTGGCCTACGTGCCAATCCAGATTGGACGAAATACAGAAGCCATCGCTGTGCTTCAGGTCTATCTGGATAACCTTTTTTCCTTCCAACAAACCGTTGTCCGTTCAACTTTGCTGGTCGTCGGCGCATTGGCGCTTGGCACAATGCTTTTCATCATTATCTTTATGCGCCTGGGCATCGTTGATCCGCTCCGGCAGCTTACTGCAGTAACACGAACCCTGTCTGGCGGCGATTACTCCACACGCGCCCCAGTGACAAGCGCGGATGAAATCGGTCAGCTTGCCGGTTCCTTTAACGGTATGGCTGATCAAATCAAGGGCCTGATTGATAATTTGGAACAACGTGTACGCGAAACACAGGCGGCACGCGAACGTGCTGAGCGTTCCGATCAGGTAAAGTCGGCGTTCCTGGCAAGCATGTCGCACGAACTGCGAACCCCACTAAATGCCGTCATCAATTTTACGCAGTTTGTCATTGACGGGGACGTTGGCCCTGTTAGCGAGGAACAGGGAACCATGTTGAGCGAAGTCGTTGGGAGCGCCAAGCACCTGTTAAACCTGATTAATGACGTTCTGGATATGTCCAAGATCGAAGCAGATTCCCTCAGACTATTTGTTGAGGATAACATCAGTTTGGCTGACATTCTGACCAATGTCGCCTCGATTGGCCGAGGGTTGCTGGCAAATAAGCCGGTTGAACTGCATACGTCCATTTCCGACAATCTCCCGATGGTACGGGGGGATCGGCAACGCATTTATCAAATTCTACTAAACGTCGTCTCGAACGCTTGCAAATTCACTGAAGAAGGTGAAGTTAAACTCTCTGCTCACGAGTCAGACAACGAAATTGTGTTCGAAATAGCAGATACCGGGCCAGGCATTCCGGCACACGAGCAATCACTGGTCTTTGCCGCGTTTAAGCAAACCACTGCTGGATTGAGCCAGGGCGGTGGGACAGGGCTAGGAATGCCTATCGCCAAAAGCCTTGCCGAAGCGCACGGGGGTCGTCTGTGGCTGGAAAGCACGCCGGGCAAGGGTTCGACGTTCTATATTGCGCTTCCCATCAAATCTAATGAACTCGTGCCGCAACTAACGTGACCGCAGGGAAACTTCAATGAGCAGTCAACCCAATGTGCTTTACGTCGAGGACGATCCACAAAGCCGCAGGATCATACAGATGATCCTTGTGAAGAGAATGGCCCTGCAGAATGTCACTATCCTTGAAAACAGCCTGAATTTTCAAACGGTAGTCTCGACCCTCGATCCGAAACCGAACCTGATTTTTCTGGACATTCACATGCAACCTCATGACGGATTCGAGATGCTGGCTATGTTGCGACAACTTGAGTGGTCGCGCCATATTCCCATAATTGCGTTGACTGCCAGCGTCATGAGCGAAGAAATTCAACAGCTAAGAACAGCGGGATTTAGCGGTTGCCTTGCCAAACCAATTGACCTGCAAACGTTTCCTGAAACATTCAATCAGATTTTGGCAGGTAAAACCATCTGGCGTATCACCACATAGGTCAACGGAGAGTCACAATGTTGCTGGCGCAGAAACATATCTTCATCGTCGAAGACAATCGCCAAAATCGTGTCGTTTTCAAAATGGCGCTCATTCGACATGGCGCGTTAGTAGAGTTCGAGAAATGGGGTCACGACAGTGCCCAGCGGCTTAAGGAACTTGCCCAGGCTGATCTGGTCATCTTAGACCTGATGCTGGCATACGGCATCTCGGGCCTGGATGTTTTTGACGAGATTCGGGCTATACCCAGGTTCCAGCAGGTGCCCATCATTGCAGTATCCGCAATGGATCCGGCGCTGGCTATTCCTAAAGTACAGCTCAAAGGTTTTGCGGCATTTATCGCCAAACCGATAGACATTGCCACGTTTCCAGAGCAGGTAGCCAGGGTCATGAGCGGCGAACGACTGTGGGCCTCGGCTGTCGCGCCGGTATCTGAATATCCAGCCGAGCACCAAAACACGGAGAAGTGATATGAGTCAGGTTCACGCCCTTATCATTGATGACAACTTGCAAAACCTAAAAGTGCTTGCCCAGTTGCTTTCCAAGCAGAATATCACCTGTACAGAAATTGCTGACACCAGGAAATTGCCAACCATGTTAGACGATCTGCAACATGTCAGTGTAGTTTTCCTCGATTTAGAAATGCCTAGCCTGAACGGCTACAACACGAAAGAGATGCTGCGGTCCCACTTTGGGAATATACCCATCATTGCCTATACGGTACACGTCAGTGAAATCAATGTCGTTCGCGATGCGGGGTTCGATGGTTTTCTGGGTAAACCCGTGGACACCGCGCGTTTCCCGGAGCAACTGGCGCGCATCTTGCGTGGGGAACCCGTCTGGGACAGGGCTTAGGGCCTGTATAAGTCCGGCTTCCCGCGCCCAATTTAGTGTGGACAATACGACGCTTATCAGCAGACGATGATGCGCACTGACATTGGTTGCGTCCATGACCAGATGAATCTCACCCGTCACACTCGCTGCCGCAATGATGCCCAGCGCAATCGGTTGGTACCACGCCCTCGCCCGTACACAAGGATTGTCCAAAAACCGTTCCATGCGTCGCACAATGCTCATCTTTTTCGCCAGCAGGGAATGTAGGCGGCCATGCGTCCAGTTTGCACGGCACGCTACGCGCCACCCACATCCCCATCAGCACGTACACCCTATTCACAATCCGACTGTCACAGTCTTCCGGCCACAGTTGCACCAGACGCAAGTACAAACTACCCTACACTCTTTGAAAGGGCTGTAGGCGCATGAAAAACTCCAATGACTGTGCGTAAATGACTGTGGGTAGTTGTGCTGGTCGCAAGGTGGGCCTATAGTTAAAGCGATTTTTGCCCCTGCTCTCACAGGAAAGTCAAAGGACAGCAGCATGGCCGACGCGCAACCGAGCGAATCCCTTATCTTCATCTCCTATTCCCGCGCCAATAAAGAGTTCGTAACGCGGCTGACCACAGATTTGCAAGCGCGTGGCCTCAAAGTCTGGATTGACAAACAGGGACTCAAAGCAGGAACGCCAAACTGGGAGCAGGCCCTACGCGATGCTATCCAGGGAGCGCAGGCGGTACTGCTGATTGCCACGCCAGATTCCCGCCAATCAAATTACGTTTCCGATGAACTGGGCATTGCAGAGATGTATCGCAAGCCGGTTTACCCGGTATGGGCCGCTGGCGAGGAGTGGATGGAAAGCATCCGCATGGGCCTGGGCAGCACGCAGTTTATTGATGCGCGCGAGGCGCGTTATGCGACTGCCCTGGATGAGATCATGACGGCGTTGGGAAGCGCCACGACGGTACAGCCAACGCCGGAGCCGCCACCCGATTTTGTGCCGCGCAACCCTTACAAAGGGCTGAACGCTTTTACGCAGGAGGATCGCAGCGACTTCTTTGGGCGCGACATGCTGGTAGATGCGCTGGTCACAGCGGTTCAGCAGGCCGACAAAGAACGCTTCGTGGCTATCGTGGGGCCAAGCGGATCGGGCAAATCGAGCGTGGTCATGGCCGGGCTGCTGCCTCGGCTGGCCGACCTGCACCCGGATTGGATTACGCTGCCGCCCCTTCGCCCTGGAACGTCACCACTGACAGCCCTTGCAGTGGTTATGTCGAAGGCTATGCCTGCCAAAAGCATTAAGGCGCTCCGTGAAGACCTGGATGATCCGGGCGGGCAGGGTTTGGACTTGCTGGCCCGCAGCCTGGTCATGCGGCCTGGATCGCGCGTGCTACTGCTGGTCGATCAGTTTGAGGAAGTGTTTACCCAGGCCAGCGACGAAGCCGAGCGCCGCCAGTTTATTGATCTTCTGACGACGGCTGCCCTCGAAGCGCATGGCCCGCTGACCGTGATTGTGACACTGCGGGCCGATTTCTATGACCGCCCACTGAATTACGCTGACCTGGCGGCACTGATCAAGGCGCACACGGAGATCGTCCCGCCGCTCTCGCTGTCAGATTTGCGGGACGTGATCGAGAAGCCTGCCGAACTGCCCGACGTGCGCCTGACTTTTGACGATGGGCTGGTTGCGGAACTGGTCTTTGAAGTGCGCCAGCAAGCGGGGGCGCTGCCGCTCCTGCAATTTACGCTGGATCAACTCTTTGAACGGCGCGACGGTCACCGCCTGACTTTTGCTGCCTACCGAGAGATAGGCGGGGTGCGCGGTGCGCTGGCGAAGCACGCCGAGGGTATTTATGCCGCCCTGCCTTCAGACGATTATCGAAAGCTGGCGCGGGCATTGTTCCTGCGCCTGATCGAGCCGGGCGCAACCGAGCAGGACACGACGCGCCGCCGGGCTGCGCTCTCCGAACTGATCCTGCCCGACGCGGCGCAAACGACGATGCTCCAGGCGATAACGGATGCCTTCATCGGCGGGCGGCTGCTGACGACAGACAAGATCGCGGGCGTGACGACGATTGAAGTCAGCCACGAGGCGCTGATCCGCGAGTGGGAACGGCTCGGAAACTGGCTGAAAGATGCCCGCGATGACGTGCGGCTGCAAAAGCAGATCAGCCAGGACGCGGCGGAATGGTTGCGGCGGGGCCAAAGAGCTGACGACGACGGCCTGTATCGCGGTACGGTATTGATTGACGCGCAAGATTGGGCCAGGCGTAGCGTGCCAAGCGCGACTGAGGCAGCATTTATCGAAGCGTCCGCTACCGCAGAATCAGCGCGGCGTCGCCATGATGAAGCGGTTGCCCGGCGTGTGCGCAACTTTCAGCGGGCGACGGTGGGGCTGGCGCTCGTCTTTGTCCTGGCGCTTGTCGGCACAGTGATTATTGTCATGTTTTTGTTGAGCGCCGTGAATACGGCAACGGCCAGGCAAAACGAGGCTGCACAGCGCGTTGATGCCGCCAACGCGACACTAACGCCGATCCCCATGACGTTAAAC
>DATGFK010000571.1:0-2884 GCA_035309185.1 Aggregatilineales bacterium | reverse complement strand
TGTGCTAGAGCCACGCGCAAGCCAATATCAAAATTATCGTGCCACATAAAGTCAGGCATCATGAAATTGGTCTTGTTTTTTCTATTTGTTGCTAGGTAGGTTTTCTCACGGATGCTTTTGAGATCGATGCATTTAGCAACTGGAGATCCAAGTTGTAAAAGGATCTGGTAGGCAGCAGCCACTGCTTTCCCATCCTTACTATTCTCTAATTTAAGAAAACTTTCAAGGAATACAAGAGCTTCTTGAGCGTGAAGCAGTCCCAGAGTAACAGCAATTTGTGGACTGACAAACGAAGACCAACGGAAGGCAGTCTTCAAATCTTCGAAACAGTTTCCATCGTTCGCAATGATGAGCGCATAACACGCCACAAGTTGGGCACGCCACCCTGCTGCGCGAATTACGAATCCCCAACGATCTGGTTCTAATTGGAATTGGGCCGCCGCGTGGCGCAAACGAAATAGTGCCTCAGGTTCTTCGCGAAACCTGGGCGTCAAGAAATGGAGATAATATGGGATTCCCTTGCTATCCAGGCCGAGCCAATCGAGGACGATGCGATCATCCATTTCAAAGAGCAGCCGAAGATCAGCCTACGCCGTCGGTGGCCCGACCAGCACAGATCGCGCCACGAGAGTGCTGATCGTGTAGGTGGCCTCCCCGGCGATCTGGATCGTTACCGTATCGTTGAGCGGCGCACGCTCGATCACTTGGACGGGGATTCCCGGCGTGAGATCAATTTCCGAAAGGTAGCGCAGCACTTCGGGATGTTGATCCACGATACGGCTGACCACGGCAGGCTCGTGGATCGGCAGTTCGGCCAGCACGCTCAGGTTTTGGGCGGTGATGGTGCCATCCAGGGCGGGGATTGGGTCGCCGTGCGGATCGACGTGCGGGTTGCCCAGAGCGGCGGCGATGCGCGCTTCCAGCTTTTCTGAGACGTAATGTTCGAGCTGTTCGGCCTCGTCGTGGACTTCATCCCATGAGTAGCCGAGTTTTTCCACCAGGTATAGTTCAAGCAGGCGGTGGTGGCGGATGACTTCCAGGGCGATCTTTTTGCCCTCCTCGTTCAGGCGCACGCCGTGATAGGGTTCATATTCGACCAACGGCGGTCCCTTATGAGCCGTTTCGTCCTCGCGCCGGTGCTTTTTCTCTTTGTCATCGTCGATCCCGGCCATGCGCTTGACCATATCCGTGACCGAAGGGGCAGAGATGCGCAGCGTCTGTGCCAGGAGGTTGGTGGGCACCGGGTCTATCTGCTGTTGGAGTAAGTAGACCGCCTTCAGAAAATCGTCTACGGCTTTGCTCCGAATTTCCTTCGGATCGTCAGGCATGGGCCTTGACCTTTCGCAATACTTTGCTACAATCCAGGCACCTTAGCTTTACCATCGGGGCGTGGCGCAGTTTGGCTAGCGCGCTTGCATGGGGTGCAAGAGGCCCCCGGTTCAAATCCGGGCGCCCCGACTTTTGCAAATCGAGACTATTCCTGTTCACCCTGCTGTACCTTGATTTTGGCCGCCATGAGCGGCTTTTGTGTTAAGCCCCCGCTGCCGTCGTCTACTTCGATGAAGCCCTGATCGCGCTCTATAAAGGTGTAAAAGGACTTCACTTCCTCGTTGAAGCGTTCTTCGAGCCGGGTGCGGAACTGTGGCCCGTTCGCCAGCCGCGTGATGATCACGAATTCGTTGTCGTCGCGGTGGCCGATGAAGTCTTCAGGCGTGCCGGTGGCCTGAGCCACTTCGTAGATCAACTTCGCGGTGAAGGCCAGCACTTCTTCGCTGGTCATAAAGCCATATTTTTCTTTGAAACTATCCAGGTTAGCAATTCCAAAATCTATCTTGTACCAGTCGGTTTCGTCGGCCAGCGCACGAACGCGCTCCAGGATCAGCCTGCCGGTTGCCAGGCCGCTGCGTGGATGGGTCAGACCCTCGCGCTGCTGGCGTTTGATGGCGTTGCGCACGCGCAGGATCAGGATGTCCAGGTCGTAGGGCTTCTGGATGAAATCGTCGGCCCCGGCGGCCAGCATATCATTTTGCAGTCCCACGTCACGGCGATCTGCCACGATCATGACCGGGATACTGGCCGTGCGCGCACGGCTGCGAAGCTGCTGGAACACTTCGCGGCCTGGCATATCCGGCAGCCGCGAACTGAGCACGATCAGCGAGGGCAGCCTGACCAGGGCCTCGCTGATTCCATCGTGGCCGGTCTTGACCAGGGAGGCCTGGAAGTCCTGCTGAAGGAGATACACCTGAAGCGCAACCGATGACGTTTCATCGTCGTCAATGATCAACACATGGCCGGGGCGCGTGGGCGCTTGATCGGGCATAGCACTATCCCTGTGGCTTTGCGGATACTTTATCTTCTCAGTCGAGTACGGCGTCTACGCGGAACTGGCCTTCGACGGCAGCAGGCGCGTTGGCGATGACCTTATCGCGGGGCAGCGACGGCTGCACCACGTCCTCACGCATCACGTTTTCGAGCGGCAGCACGGTGGCCGTCGGCGGGATGTCTTTGGTATCCAGTTGCTCCAGGCTCGACGCATAATCCAGCACTGCCGAAAGCTGTTCGGCATATTGCTCGATCTCTTGCTCGGTCAGTTCGAGCTTCGCCAGGTCAGCAATGTTCATTACCTGTTCGCGGCTCAGTTTCATAGCGCGTTGCTCCGTGTGGGCATGTTACTTGCGCCATTATATCACGCTTGCGGGAATGCGATCAGGTCAGCCCGGCAAGAGCACTGAATTCAGTTAAAGCGGGAGAAAGATTAGCAACGTGCCGAGGTCTTGCGCGTTGCCAGTTTGGGCGATCACTTCAAGATCTCGCACGCATTGTCCAATGGAAACCCGCAATTGATGCGCATAGACAACCCCACTGAAACTTATTCCTGCTTGCA
>DATGFK010000570.1:0-2960 GCA_035309185.1 Aggregatilineales bacterium | reverse complement strand
ATCATCGCAGGCGCGGCGCGCACAGCACAGCAAGCCGACACGTACAGCAATGCACTCCTGATCCTTATGGGCATCATGGGTGGCACTTTCTTTAACCTGGGCACGTTGAACCCCTCTCTGGCTGCCGTCGGCAAACTCACGCTGAATTACTGGTCAATCAATGCCTATTCCACGCTGGCCCAGACCAATTCGCTGACCAGTGTTCTGCCCAATATCATCGTCTTGCTGATCATCTTCGTCGTGTTCTTCGGGATCGGCCTGATGTTGTTCAACCGCCGACTCAAAGTCTAGGCAAGGAGGAGACACAACGTTCCCATGCAGAGCATATTGACGATTGCCCTCAACGATTTGAAAGCCGTTTTGCGTGAACGCGGAACGCGAATCACGCTGTTCGCCGTACCGGTCATCATGACAGTGTTCCTCGGACTGGCCCTGGGCGGCGGCTCGGCCTCTATCCAAATGGACGTGATCCGCGCCGATCCCGCCGATCCCCTGGCAGCTAAGTTTGTTTCCCTTCTGCGGGACGAGGCCGGTTCACAGTTTATCGTGTGCGACCTGGCCGCCCCGTCTGCCGATCAATCCGGTTGCAACTTATCGGACTTGAATTCAGGGACGGATTTACAAACATTTGCTAACGCTCGCGTCAAGGCGTCCACGTCCTTCGCCGCCATTACCGTTCCAGCAGGCTTCGGGACGGACACCCTGGCCGGAAAGAGCACAACCCTAACCTTCACGCAGCAAGGCGGGTTGAACGCGCCCGGCATCATCCAGGAAAAGGTCAATGCGGTGCTCACGCGCATGAACGGCGCGATCCTGGCCGCTCGTGCCGTGACGACTCATGCTGCTCCCCCCGCCGATCAACAGTCGGCTTTCTTCGATTCGGCGTACGCCACTGCCGATTCGATCTGGGCCAGCAATCCCGTTGTGCTTGACGTGCAGAACAATAATCACACTTCGGCAGCCAGCGCGGGGTTCGGGCAGAGTGCGCCTGGCATCGGCGAAATGTTCGTGATGATCGGTGCGCTGGGCCTGGCAACCTTGTTCATCACCGAGCGCCGCAATGGGACGCTGCAACGCCTGTTGACCCTGCCCGTTCCACGCTGGCAGCTCCTGGCCGGGAAGCTCCTGGGACGTTATCTGCTCGGCTTGCTCACCTTTGCCATCATGATCGTCGTGGGCACACTCTTCGGCGTCCGCTGGGGCGACTGGCCTGGCGTGATCGTCGTCGTACTCGTCTATACGCTGGCCGTGACCGCAATGGCGCTGGCCTTTTCGACAATGGTGCGAACCCAGGGACAGGCCGCCGGGTTAGCGCTGCTCATCAGCCTGACCCTCTCTCCGCTGGGAGGCGCATGGTGGCCGCTTAGCATTGTGCCCCAGTGGATGCAGACCGTGGGCAGGGTTTCGCCCATCGCCTGGGCGCAGGACGCCTTCAGCCATCTGCTCTATTACGGTGCGCATGTGCCAGACATCTTGCCGCAGATGGCGGTGCTGCTGCTCTTTGCCGCCGTGTTCTTTGCCATCGGCATCACTCGTTTCCGCTACGAGTAGCCTTTGGAAACTGGTCGCTGGAACTGATTCCGCGAAAGAACATTCTAACGAATATACTCATTGGTAATCGCCTATTGAATCAGGGAGACAATCGTTATGTCCAAGCGCGTCACTGGCATTGGGGGAATTTTCTTTAAAGCCAAAGACCCCGCTAAGTTAGGAGAATGGTACGCCAAAAACCTGGATATTGAATTGGAAGGCACCCAGCCGATGAGTAATTTCCGCTGGCGAGACCCGGATAATCCCGAACGGCTTGGGATGACCGTATGGAGTTTGTTCGCCCAAAATTCGACATATTTCGGTTCCGAATCCGCGCAATTCATGATCAATTACCGGGTGGATGATTTAGATGCTCTCCTGGTAGCCCTGAAACAAGCGGGCGTCGAGATTTTACGTGACATAGAGGACTCACCCTACGGGCGGTTCGCTGCCATCAAAGACCCGGAAGGCAATGGGATTGAACTGTGGCAACCGCCGGAAGGCACTTAAAAAGGGTTCATCGCCCGGTGCCCACGCCGTAGGGGAGGAGCCATGTCTCCTCCGTGGTGCTTGACGTGATCTGTCCCTTCAATCACAAACCCCTGATAAGGAGCTGGGTACTCAGTGACCCGGCTCCTTTTGCGTTCGTGCTCTGCCACAATCCTCACAGGGCGTTCAAACCAATTGTTAAATCTGTTCGAGTTGACACGGTGACGCTTCATGGCATATAGTATAACTATAAATAAACCGTATTGAAACTTTAATGTGATGGTTAGCCATGTTACAGGCGCAAATTCAAACCAACGGTAATTTATCCAGGAATCTCCTGGCCGACACATTTGCTGGCGTAACCAACTGGCTCCGCCAGCGCACCGCCTTTGATAACCGTTACCGCGATAGTCAGGATACTTACGCGCAGCCCCGCGTCCAAACCCCGCAGGATGCTTATATCCTGCGCAAGCGTGAACTACCCAATCGCTTCACGCAGCAGGATTGGCACACTGCGCTGGATTACTGGGGCCATAAATGCGCCGTCTGCGAGCGCCCACGCGGGCTGTGGCATACTCTGTCACACGACCACTGGATTCCCCTAAGCAGTGAAGAGTGCCCCGGCACCGACCCCACGAACATTCTGCCCCTGTGCTGTGGCGTTGATGGCTGCAACAACAGCAAGGGCAAACAAATGCCCGACGAATGGCTCCGCAAGAAGCTCGGCAAACGCCGCGCAAACCGTAAACTGGCCGAAATCGAAGCCTATTTCGACTGGGTGCGCGATCTCCACGCGCCGCGCCTGGGCTGCCCGGAATGCGGCGGCGCCGTCACCTGGCTGGAAGACTGGCGCATGTGGCGCTGCCCGGACTGCGACCTGGGCTGGGATCGCCGGGACGCCCGCACCTATGAAAACTGCCCCAAGTGCCAGTGCTGGATGC